>PMQB01000380.1 GCA_003169195.1 Bryobacterales bacterium | reverse complement strand
GGTCTGGTCGCTCTCCGTTTCGTTGCGGCCAATCATGTCGAAGTTGATCATGGCCTTCGTATCGGCCAATGGGCGCAACGGATGCTGAGTCATATAGAACGCACCCAGCAGCCCGCGTTCTTCCGCCGCGAAGACCACAAACAGAATCGATCGCTTCGGCTTCGTCGGGTTCGCCGCAAACGCATGCGCCAGTTCAACAACACCTACCGTGCCCGACCCGTTGTCGTCCGCGCCATGCCAGATGTTCTTCTCGCTGGCGCCGTCATGATCATGATGCGCGCTAATGATCAGCGTCTCTGCGCTGAGTCTCGAATCAGAGCCTGGAAGCAATCCGGCCACGTTGTACGTGGTCCCGGTATGAGAAAAGAGGTCGTGCAGATGAATAGTAATGTTAGTATCCGGCAGCACTCGCGACTGCGTCGTCAGATCGCTATCAATCTTCGTCTGCGCCTCGGCGGGTGTGATCCCCGCATTCGCAAACAGTTCGCGTGCGATCGCGTCCGACACAACCGCCGACGGCGTATGCAGTGTGTCATCCGCCAACGCCTGCGAAGGGATAGGAGTTGCTCGCGTAATCGAACCGCCAATGCGCGCCATGCGTTCTTGATTCGAAGGATGCTTCCGGTTCGGCTCGGCCACAATGAGCACACCAATCGCGCCGTGTGCCTGCGCATTCTGCACCTTCACACGCGTAGTCGCATAGCGCGTGTTGCCCGTTCCGTTAAAGATCGATTTCGCATCAGTCTCCTGCGGTTCATGATCGAAAATCAGCACGATCTTGCCGGTGGCATCGATGCCCTTGTAATCGTCGTACCCAAGTTCCGGCGCAGTAATGCCAAACCCCGCAAACACCACATCGCCGCTGACGTTCACTTCCTTCGGAAACGCGCCATAAGCGTCGGGAAACTTCCACCGCTTCTCAGCGCCTGCGCGACTGAGCGCGATGAAACTCCCCGCACGGTCGGTCCGGTATTCAATCAATGGAACTGGTTGCAGGAAACTACACTTCGCCGCCGGCTTGAGTCCTGCTTTGCTGAACTCCGAAGCCACCCACTCCGCCGCCGCATCATCACCCGGCTGCAGCGAAAGCCGCCCTTGCATTCCGTCCGAGGAAAGAAATGCCAAATTGGCCCGCAGCGTTGCTTCCTGAATCGTTCCATACCCGGGCGCAATCCGTTGCGGAATCTGCGACGCCAGCAGCAAAGCAAGAAGTGTAAAGCGCATATCTATAACTTACTTCTGCCCATCCAATTCCAGAATGAAGTACTGCGCCGGAACATCACCCACGTTCTTCGCCCCGTGCAACTCGTTCGACGCAATGAACGCCACCGATCCTGGCGTCAGCCGGCACGTCTTTCCTTCCACCGTGATTTCAATCGTCCCTTCGCGCAGAAAGAACATCTCTTCGTTCACATGTTTATGCGGTGGATGCGGCATCGCCCCCGGCGCCAGCTTCGTCATATGACAGGCGATTTCAAAGCCGCCGTGCGTCTCGCCTCGCAACACTTGGCGCGACTCCGTGTGCGTCTCCGGATTAATCTTCACCGGTAGCTCGGAAAACCTATAGCACTGCGACGGCAAGATCGATGCTGCATTCTTCTCGGCTGCCGCCCGTTGCGCAGCAATCAGCGCGGGCAACCAAAAACCAATATCTCTTCGGGAAACACTCATTGGCACTCCTTTGCGCTTTAGCATATCCAAAGAGTAAACCGGAATTCAGCCCGACTCGTTTGTTTAAATGTCTGGCTTAGTAGGTTTCGCTTGGCTTGCCAAACGCTGCCAAACGTTAGAACATAAAGGGACTTCGCTTTTTCAGAAACCGGTGGCTCAGAGTCCGCGTTACATTACACAGGATAATTAAATTAATCAATGCTTCGAATAAACCTGACAATTTTTAATGCTCTTTTGCTAGTTGGGTTCTTGGGAAATACCACGCCGGCCGCTTTCGGCGATTCTCAAACGACTAAAAGACTCAAGGCTCAAATAGAAGACCGCGACACCTTTGTACTGAGTGGCCATGTGCATCCTGCGGTTGCGCGAGGATTAGCCCAGGATATGGGCGAAGTACCGGACTCGCAACCGGTTTCCTCGCTCATGATGCATTTTTCTCTTACCAGTGCACAGCAAGCGGCGCTCGACAAATTGCTGGCTGAGCAGCAAGACAAACACTCCGCGCAATATCACAAATTCTTAACGCCTGAAGATTACGCCGATCGCTTCGGTCTCAACACGGCCGACATGCAAAAAGTAACGACTTGGCTGCAGAACCAAGGATTTTCGAACTTGCATATCGCCCACAGCCGTACGTGGGTCAGTTTTGACGGTCTAGCTGGGCAGGCAAAAGCCGCGTTCCACACTTCGCTTCACAATTATTCCTACAACGGCGAGACACATCTCGCCAACGCCACTGATCCGTCGCTGCCTAAGGCGCTAGAAGGAATTGCTGACCATATAAGAGGCTTGAGCCGCTTCCCCATCAAACCCCGCGCCAAGATCCGGCCCCGCTTTACCTCCAGCGTGAGCGGTAGTCATTTCCTTGCGCCCGACGATTGGGCCACAATTTACGACGTACAACCGCTCTACAGCGCTGGCCTTGACGGGACGGGTGTAACCATCGCCGTCATGGGCGAGAGCGACGTTCAATTGTCCGACTTGCGGGCGTTTCGTTCTGCCGCTAACCTTCCAGCAAAAGATCCAACCATCGTCATAGTAGGTAATACCGATCCTGGCCTTCAGTTCACAAGCGGCGATGAGGGCGAGTCGGACTTAGATCTGGAATGGGCTGGGGGAATTGCCAAGAACGCGACAATCCTGTTCGTCACCGCTAACTTTACCACCGGCAACGGCGTCGAAGATTCCATAACTTACGCTATTGACAACAATGTTGCTCCCATTCTTAGCACTTCCTATGGTTTGTGCGAACCTTTCGCAAGAACCACCGACTTCACCGTCGACAACGCACTTTTCGCACAAGCCAACGCGCAGGGCATGACCATCGTTGGACCGGCCGGCGATGGTGGCGCCTCAGATTGCGATCCTCCTACGAGCACTTCCAATGAGATTGCCGCTACGCAAGGTCTTGCTGTCGATTTCCCTGCTTCTTCTCCCTATGTCACCGGCGTCGGCGGCACTAGCTTCAACGAAGGCAGCGGGAGCTACTGGAATTCTACGAATAACAGCAACAGTGGATCCGCTACTGGGTATATTCCCGAAATGACTTGGAATGATGGGTTTCCTTGTAACTTCTGCGATGCCGGGGGCCAAGGGCCAGGTGCAAGCGGCGGAGGCGCAAGCATCTTCGTGTCAAAGCCCTCATGGCAGACGGGGTCGGGCGTACCGAATGATGGCGCACGCGACGTCCCGGACATAGCTGCGGCAACCTCGCCCAGCCATGACGGTCTTTTGATCTGTGGCCAGATCGTAAACTCGGTGAACGTCGTGGCCTCGTCGTGCGTCAATGGGTTTCGATACTCAGAGCCCGGCACTTCCTCTGATCAAACGCTCGACGTAACCGGCGGTACTTCCGCCGCAGTGCCTACCACAGCAGGCGTTTTGGCACTACTGCTACAGCACCTAGGCCCCGGAAGCCGGCTAGGCAACATAAATCCGAATCTCTACGCACTGGCTGCTATGGACGCTGCAGCGCCCACTTCATCCCAAGCCTTTCACGACATCACTCAGGGCAACAACTTTGAGCCCTGCGTCGCTAATTCGCCTAATTGCCCAGCGTCATTACAGTTTGGATATTCCGCGGGTGTTGGATACGACCAAAACACCGGTCTTGGCACTCTGGATGCCAATAATCTAGTTCAGCAATGGTCGTTTGACTATCAGCTCAGCGCAAGTCCTTCCACTTTGACAATTCAACCTGGAAGTTCAGGAACGTCAACGGTAACAGTCACTCCGCAAAGTAATTTCACTGGACCTGTATCCTTTAGTTGCTCGGTGGCGAGTTCTCTCACGAACGTAACTTGCAGCTTTCCACCAAACACTACGGTGAACACATCGGGCACCGTAACCGTTACGATCACTGCCGCAAGCAATGCGAAGATGCCTCCTGCCCCACAAACGCCCCGCAACCTCCCTCCACTAAAACCCGAATTTATCTGTCTGCTGCTGGCTGCCATCCTGCTAGTGGTAGCCGTCTTAATGTTGCCGAAAAGGCGTCTGATGTACGCGTATGGTGCCGCTGCGCTTTGCGGTCTTTCTCTTTTCGCTGTCAGTTGTGGCAGCGGGAGTTCCAGTGGCTCAGTTGGCACGACTCCGACGACCTTGATTCTCTCATGCTCACTGCCGTCAACTGCACAAGTGGGCGTAGCCTATAGTGGGAGTTGTAGCGCGACGGGTGGCACTGCACCCGTAACCTATTCGATTGGCTCGGGTACTCTGCCAAGCGGCCTCACTCTTAATTCTTCGACGGGTGCCATTTCAGGTGCCCCGACTACGGTTGGGAACAGCTCGTTCAGTGTGAAAGCGACGGATAGCGGATCGCCCGCGCAGACTGCGACTTTATCGACACCGAGTACGATAGAGGTCATAGCTTCCGGTGAAACTGGTTTAGTCACGGTGACAGCGACGAGCGGCCAATTGACGAATACGGCTACCATTTCAGTGACGGTGCCTTAATCATGAAAAGAGTTGTACTTCTCGGGACGATCTGTCTTGGTTTGATCCCAAAACTTCAGGCACAGATCCTGCCTGACGCGTTTAGTAGCTTTCCAGCACCCACGACATCTCTTGAATACGATGCGCTGAGTAAGCTGCGAACGCTGCCGAGCTATCGAAACCTGCGAAAGCAGTATTCCGGAGAGGGCCTGCAGCGTGCTCAAAAGGACTTGTCTCTGCTCGGCGTTTCAGAAGATCAACTGAGCGAGATCGTAACCGCGGCTGGCTCGAACGGGTTTTTTGGCCTGCTTGCCGGAAACTTTCGCAGCGACGCTATGGCGCGCGAGGCCGCGAAACATGGTGTGACGCAGCTCTCACTGGAAGACAGCAACCTCGCGTTTTGCGCCAAGGATGGAATCTGTTTCTTTCCCGTGCCCCACGAAGAAGGTCATGCTTTTTTCGGCACCATTGAGCAGTTACGCGCTATCTCCGAAGTCCGTCAGGGACATGCGCCTTCGCTTGAAGCGAACGCGACGTTTGTTGATTTGAAGAATCGCACCGATCAGCAATCTCCCGTGATTGGCTTCGCGCCCGGCCGCGAGATTAGTGACTGGATTGGCACCAGCATTCCCCAGTCGATCTCCTCCCGGCTTGATCTCACCCGGCTTTTTTCAGGAATTGAAACTTTTGCTTACACCGTGAAGCTCGACAGTAAGGCGCACGTTGCGCTCAGCTTGATTTGCACCTCGGAACAGGCGGGCACGCTTCTTCGCGATACCTTGAGTGCTGCCAGTGGCTTGGAGCGCGCGGCTGCGATGGCTGCTGGCCCCGCCGCCCTGCCCTTCGACAATATGGCCGTTCGCTCCTCTGGCCGCTTGGTTGACGTCAGCCTCGACGCGCCCGTTCAGTAGTCTCTGCCCATCGCAGGATTCTCTATTAAAGTGAGTCTATGCCTTGTGATGCAGACATTTTAAAGAACGTTCCGCTGTTTGCGCTGCTCGATGACGAAGAGCGCGCCGTGCTGGCGGGGCAGGTAGAAGTCAGAACATTCGCGGTCAGACAACGCATTTACAAAATCGGCGAGTCTTCGGGCCAGGCGTTCATCCTCGTCTCAGGTAGTGTGCGCGTGAGCACCGTGGACGAAGATCATCAGGAAGTGGTGGTGGATGAACCAACTGCCGGCGACTTCTTCGGATTCGCCTCTATGCTGGACGGCACGCCGCACCAGACGGAAGCCATTGCCCTCGCGGAATCGGTCTGCATAGAAGTTGACCGGCACGACATCTCCGTTCTACTAGAGCGCAAGCCGCACGCGGGTATGGATATGTTGGCTGTGCTGGGCCGTCAGTTTCACGCAGCCCAACAACTCGTGCGCCTGCGGTCTACCCGCAATCCAAACGAGGTGATCGAAGAAGAAGCGACCTTCGGCGAGCGAATCGCCGACGCAGTGGCTCGCTTCGGCGGCTCGTGGTCATTCATCATTCTCTTTGGAGTTGTGCTCATCGTTTATAGCGCCATCAATGTTGTCCTCGGGAAATCAGCCTGGGATCCCTATCCCTTCATCCTTCTCAATCTGTTTCTATCCATGCTCGCTTCCATTCAAGCGCCCGTGATTATGATGAGTCAGAACCGCCAAGACACGAAAGATCGCTTGCGCGGTGAATTGGATTTTGACGTAAACCGCCGTGCGGAATCTGAAATTCAAGGTTTAGCGCGCAAGCTGAATTTGATCGCCGAAAAAGTGGGAGACATAGAAGACTTTCTCCACGGAGAAAAGCCGAAGAAGACTTCGCACGCAGACGCGTGAGACGGAGTATCGCCGCAGTTTCTGGCGGTGAGGGTGAGATTCGAACTCACGGATACCTTGCAGCATCAACGGTTTTCGAGACCGTCACGATACTTTTTTGGCAGACCCATCCGTTATCGATTTGTCTCTTTAAATCAACAAGTTACGGCGATTTTCGTTCTGCCCCGTTTCATCTAAAATCGGTCAAATTCATCCCGCGCATTTGCACCGGCATTTGCACGGAGCGGGTCAAAGTTCAATGCTTCCGACCTTCATCGAGAAGCTCGCTAACCGAAATATCGTCGCCGAGTGTGACGCCCTTGCGCAGATCGCGGATGCGGTCGACGGCCTCGTGGGCCGTCATGCCTTTCTGCGTGCCACCTTGTTCGGCAACGAAGCGGCCGTCGGCCAGTCGCATCTTCCGAATGACTTCTTCGTCTTCGAGTTCGTCCGACATTGCCAATGCCTTAGTTAGGTCGATACCACCAGAACCAAGCGGGTATGTTTTCTGCACGAACCGCTGCTCTTTCGCCGCTGCACGCGAAGAAAGGCTGGCACGAAGTGCGTCATTAAGCACTTTGTCGAACTCGACATTACGCTCGCGAGCCTCGTGCCGAAGCAAGGCTTCCAGGTCCGCATCAAGCTTGACAACGATCTGCATAACTCTCAGCTACCAGTTCTCAGCTTACCGTCATTTCACAAATCAATTCCAGGAGTCATTCAAATGAAGAAGTACACGCATTTTTTCTCAAAGGCCGTCCAGCCATTGCTGCTGTTCGGCCTAGCAGCCACGCTTTGTTTCGCACAGGCAAGTCCTTTCGGCCAAGTGGCGCAAGGCGTCTCTGTGGAAGTCGTCGCCATCGTCAAATGGGTCGGCATTATCATCGCCGTGGTTGTCGGTCTCAGTATGGCCGGCGGCGGCTCGCATGGCGCGAACATGGGCGCCAAGATCACCGGACTATTGATCGGTTTGACGCTCGCGCTGTTCGCCAGCCCGATCGTGAACTGGGTGCAGAGCCTCTAAGCCATGAAGACGATCAAGCCCACGGCGAAAGCGCTCAACAAACCGTTTCAAATCGCAGGCGTTGACATGCGCTTGGCGGGTCTTGCGTTGGTGATCGCAACCATCGTTGGCTCGATGAATGACGCTCTGCTCTACAAAGGCCTGGCACTCGTGTTCTTTTTCGGGGTCTGTGTAGGCGCGCGGACTGCCACGTGCCGCGATCCCAACTTGCTTATGGTCTGGAACCTGGCACGCCGACACCGCTGGCTCTACGATCCGGCGAAACGCGCTCACTTCCAGGTTGTATTCGTCCGGAAACTCGAAACGGAGTAATGATGCTGCCTTTACCCAAATTCATCAAGCCCTGGAAAGATGCCGGTG
>PMQB01000197.1 GCA_003169195.1 Bryobacterales bacterium | reverse complement strand
GCCTAGCGATTTCAATTCGCCCCCCCAGCAATACCCTTCTCCAAACATCCAGAACTTCCTGAGACCGATGCTGATAAATGGTCATATAATAACGTCGAGAGCACGCAATTGAATTCCAGGCCGAATTTGCGCACCAGGAGCGAGCCATTTGACGTATTGCTAAGTCATTCACACGAAGACGCCATTTGGGTCGATGGATTGGGCAAACGCCTGGTGGAAGAACATCGGCTAAAAGTCTGGCTGGATCGTTGGGTTTTAGTTCCTGGTAACAGCTGGCAACAGGAGATCGAGCAAGGCTTCGATCAGGCCGGAACTTGCGCTGTTTGCGTTGGCGCGCGTACTCCGGATGGATGGTTTCAACAGGAGATCGAACGGGCGCTTGAGATCCAAGCGAACAACAAAGGTTTCCGGGTAATACCCGTGTTGCTGCCGGATGCGTCGCCTGAGATCGTGCCGAAGTTCTTGTCACTCAGGACATCGGCTGACTTTCGGAATGGACAAGACAGTGAATTGGGATTCCATGTTTTAGTCTGCGGCATTCGCGGCGTACCGGTCGGGCCATGGCCCCCACTAAATGGATTCCAAAATGTTGGTCTCCAACAGCTAGAGCGGAGGCTAGGCGAACTTGCCAAATTGAAGCGGTCCTTTGGCATTCGTGATGAATTGATCGAAGAGTATCAACGAAGGTTATTAGATCAATGGCTGGAAGAAGGTTAGCTATGGCAGAAAAGAAACTCGCAAACATCTTCATTAGCTACAGTCGCGAGGACTCAACCTCTGCAAAGAAGCTCTACGCGAGTTTGAAACATGCTGGCCTTCAATCTTGGCTTGACCGATCCACTTTAGTGCCGGGCGAGGACTGGGTTAGCGCGATTGACAAAGGTATTCGGAAGTGCGACGTTTTCCTGCTCCTATGTGGCGAGGGACAGCGCCGAGAGAGCAGCTTTGTAGAACGCGAACTGCAAATTGCGTTTGAACGAGCCCGAGAAGATCCGAGTTTTCGAATCATTCCGGTTTTGCTTCCTGGAAGTAGGAGCGAGGATCTGCCTATTCCGTTAAAGTCCTATCAGGCAATTGACTTACGGGACGTCCGAGAACCGCTACGTGAGTTTGCGCGCATTGCGGCTGTTTTGCTTGAGGATACTGAGAGCGGTTCCCCGGCCGTTGACGAAACCATAGGCGATCGGCTCCGTAAAGCGGGAGATGCTGCGGGTGCCCTTCCGTACTATGAGAGATCTCTTCGACTTGCAGTCGCGGAATTTGGGGAGATACATCCATCTGTAGCATCGTTGCATAGCAAACTCGGCGTTACGCAGGCGGAACTTGGGGAATATGATCAAGCACTGCTCAGACTTAGACATGCTCTTGAGATCGATCGGTCGCTTTTCGGCGATCACAACCCTACTCTGGCCCGCGACCACAACTCTTTAGGCGCGGTTTTTCAAGCGATGGGTCGGTTCGAAGAAGCTCGACAGCACTACGAGGTTGCTGTTTCGGTTACAAGGCTTTCTCCCAAAGGCGAAGACAAACTCGCTGCGGGACTATCTAACTTGGCTGCACTATATTTTGAGTCTGGCGAATATTATCGTGCCGAAGAATTGATGACGGAAACTCTGCGCTTACAGCGGTCCACCAATTTAAAGCACAGTCCGTCTCTGGTGCTTAGTTTAAGTAATCTGGCGGTCGTCAAGAAAGCCTTGGGTCGGTTTGACGAAGCCGAGGAACTTTATAGAGAGGCACTGACGGAACACGAGGTGGCTTTTGGAGAAAATGAGCCCGCCCTTGCAACGATTCTCAATAATCTTGGCGGGATTTATCGAGCTCAAGGTCGGAACCCTGAAGCTAGATCAATGTATAGTCGGGCGCTAAACGTACAGCGGACATCATTGGGATCAGTACATCCAGACGTCGCTGTGACTCTTAGTAACTTGGCTGGTCTTGAACGTATTGACGGCAATTTCGACGGCGCGAATCTTTTGTATTCTCAAGCCGTTCAAATTCAAACCGTAGCGCTTGGGCCCGAACATCCTAGTGTTGCCGCCACGCTGAACAATATGGCTCAGCTACAGACAGCAAAGGGTAACGCTGCTGAGGCGGAAACATTACTGCGGCGGGCTTTGTCAATCTTCGAAAAACAGTTCAGCCCCTCACATCCGGATTCAGCGCTGATACGTCGAAATCTCGCGCTATTACTGCTTCGAAATGGCCGAGGCGAGGAGGGAAACAGTATAAATGCTGCAACGTCTACGTCGAGTTCTCAGGATCCAGGGCCCAATGTTGCTGATCTTCCATCGCCAACGGATCGACAACGAACCAAAGCCGCTCAGCCTGCAGAGGTTGGCATCGAAAGGGGCACTGTGAGGTGGTTCAATGCCGCCAAGGGGTTTTGTTTTATTCAGAGGGCTAACGGTGACAATGTGTTTGTGCATGTTTCGGCAATCGACCATGACGGGCACCTCCCGCTTGAAGAAGGCACAGAGGTGCAGTTTCGAGTGAGGCGCGGCCCGAAAGGTTTGCATGCACAAAATATTACAGCTGCGTGACAGTTGGACTTGAGCAAAGAAGACGCTCCCCCTCCGCCTTCAAAAAAGTGAATTCTGGTCAGTCTTAATGGGCTAGTAGCGAAGTTTCCTTGAGATCTCCTCGTTTCTGGGCGGGTGCTCCTAAAATTTTGTTTTGCACCTTGCAATCTATATTTTGCTTTTGCCGCTCATCGATTCGGTTGTGCGTAAGGAACTAATCGGTCCATTTATCTCACGATCTGGAGCGATTCGGAAGCCACGTTGACGTGTCACTCGCATGTTGTTGATTTGAATTCTTGCATTGTCCACTAGTCGCGTTGTGGGAAGTTTCGCTGAATAGGGAACGATAAACGCACTAGGGTCTCGGAATTTAGATTGTATAGCGTCGGCTGCACATCGAAGCGCCTTGGCATGGCGGAGTGTCAAGTCCTTAGCGGTGGGAAAACTTGCCACCATTGGGACGGAGGATCGGCTGCGTGGCCGACCCTCGCGCTGCGTCTGATGAGAAGGAGGCCCCTATTCGGGGATCTCCTCATTGGCGGGCTGATCGGAATCGTCTTGCTTGGCTTTGCGGTCGAGAAGACGGATGGTATCGGCGACGCACTCGACGGCGGTTTGCTTCACTTTGACCGTTACGGTCTTCTTGTTGTGCGCGGCTTCGACTTCGCGTTCGTACGAGTCGATATTGAGGCGACCCTGCACGAGAACCTGTGCGCCTTTGGTGAGCCAAGTCGCCAGTTTGGCGTAGCCCTCTCCGTAGGCGACAATATTGTGCCAAGTGGTAGCTTCGTTTTTGCTGCCGTCTGCGGATTTCCAGGTCTCCTTGGTGGCAACGGAGAAGCGTGTGACTTGCGTGCCTTTTGAGGTGGCTTTGCACTCGGCGGTGCGTCCAATAAACCCTACAATAGTTAGCTGATTCATAAAAAGTGGATGTTCCTTTCTGGCCCATTTGCTTGGGCACCCCCCTCGGCTGAGTGGCGCTGCTCGCAAATCCCGAGCGGATGCATTCCTGGGGGGACCCGGAGAATTTTTGAATTCGAAAAGCGGCAGGAGCAAAGCGACGAAGGAGGGAGAAAAATTCTTTGTGGGGGAGCCGGGAAAGCAGAAGGAG
>PMQB01000634.1 GCA_003169195.1 Bryobacterales bacterium | reverse complement strand
GCCGACACGACCGTGTTAAACAGCACATACACTTGGCTCAGATCCGACAATCCGTTCGGATCTGAATAGACCATCGTGAATGTTTGCGTCAAACCTGTTCCCGAAGTTGGCGATACCGACACCGACATCGGCGTGCCTCCACCGATCGTGGTTGAATCGGTGGCAGTTGCCGGGGATGCTCCTCCGCCGCTAACCTCAACGCTATTGACCTGAGGAGAACTCGCATTCGCCGCAACATTGACCGTCACCGTGATGGCCCCATAACTCTTCCCGGCCCCCAACACAGTGGATTCGGTGCAGGTGTTGCCGGTGCAACTCCACCCCGCGCCCGCCATCGAGACTAAAGTTTCGCCGGAGGGCACAGTCTCGGTGACCGTCACCGGATCTACCGTCGAGCCGGTGCCGTTGTTGCTTATCAGAACCGTATATTGAGCGTTCTGTTGCCCTTGGCCGAAGTTCCCAACATGCGACTTGGTGATTCCAAGCACGGGCGGCCCCGCCGAGTTCGCCACGGGAAAAGTAAAATAAGCTTGCGGGTTGCAGCCTCCTACGTTCAAGACAACAATTTGGTAATAGCCTGCGGTCGCGAGATCCCCGGCACTCAGTTCGATCGTTAATTGGGTAGAACTTGTCAGAATATTTGGGCGATAGGCAAATGTGCCGTTGGGTTGGAGGAGGTAAGTGTACGTAACTGAAGAATTCGTAGTGAATCCGGTTCCAGTAACTACCAAGTTAGCCGCCGCTGTCGTGACCGTTGGGGTTGCCGGTGAAACGCCGGTAATCGTAAGCGGCACCGTGGTCCCGCTGGTGTTAAAGTTGGCCGTTCCGATCACCTGTCCGGTGAGCGAGAATGGGAGCGGGTTCGTTTCGCCGCTTAAATCACCTGACCATCCGACGAATGCCATTCCGCTTCCCGCCGTCGCCGTGAAATCCACAGTTCCGGCTGTGAAGAAAGCGTCCAGAATGCCGTTCGTCCCGATCGAATTAGTTCCAGCAGGCGACGAGGTCACTTCATTGCCCCCGCAAGTCCAGGACGGGAGCACGATCGAACGGAAACTAGGTGTGTAGTTCGCGGTGTAGATCTTTTGGCCGGAAGCGGGCACCGTCAGGCTCAACCCGTCCGTACTGGTATTTGCCGCGCCCGACCAGGCATTGAAAAGATAGCTAATATTCGTTGTCACCGGCGATTGAGGCACGGCGCTAGTGGGACAAGTACCGCCGCTCAATACGCTTCCACAGAGAGTTACTTTCTCTCCGGAAGCGAACCCAGATCCATCGCCGGAAGCATCATAATTCCTTGGCGTGTAAGCAGTGCCGGCGTTTCCGTTTCCGTCGACCACCCCGATTGCAAAACCAGGGAAAGTGCCCGCTGTAGTAACGTCCGGCGAAGCTGCCGTTATGGTAGTAACCGCATCGTTTTCTAATCCTGCCGTAACAGGATAGCTGGTGTCAAAGTTGTAATAATCAAGATCGGTTGTAACGGAAAAGGTATAGGGATTTGCGTACAGGCTGAATGCCGGCAAGTTATACCAAATATAGAAACTCCATCCGGCACTTGGGTTCACCGTGAGGGTAATCAACTGGCGGTCCAAATAGTAGTTTTTGGAAACGCCGTTGATTATAAGGCCGGCGCTCGGCGGCGGTGACGCTGTAATAGTGCCGTCACCACTGGGTGCCACGAGCGGGTTGTAGGGGTGTACCGGAATAAAACTGGCGAGATAGTTGGTAATCGCCGGGGATGTGGTCGGACTCAGCAGTGTTCCATTGCCGGCGGTGTTAGTAACTGTGGTGGTTTGGACAGTTAGTGTTCCTGACGTCACGGCGTTCCATCGCCCGAACACATAATTTTGCTGATTAAGCGTTTGCAACGTTTGATTGGAGGCATCGAGGGGAACACTCAGCGTATGTTGAGAACCGATCGTCCAGTTACTGAAGACGCAGGGAGCCACGCATGACGTACCGTCAACAACGACCTGCAATCCACTGGGATTCGTGTCTACCGTTATCGACGTAGGCGGATGCGCATATAGGCGCATGATTCCGTCAAGATCGCCGGAAGTGTATTGAGGCAGATCGGTACTGAGCACCATGCCGGCCGGAATCGTTTCAAGGACCGGCGAAACACCGTCCCGGGCAAACTCGAAGGGGCCGTATTCCATGATGGAGGCGTAGTTGTAAAGACCAGAATCGACGCTGCTGGAACCGATTATGTCGAAATTGCCATGCTGGGGCTTGTCAATGTTCTGCTCCATGTAATTAACGTAGGTGTTGCGGTCCGCGCGCGACTGCTCATGGAATAGGCCTAGCGCATGGCCCATTTCGTGCAGGACCGTTGTGGTTGTGCAAGTGTACGATCCGCCAATGTACTGTGTCCCTCCAACCATTCCCACTGACGACTCGCAGCCACCACCGCCGTTGCTTGGATCGAAATCGAACTCCACTAAGTTGACGTCGCTCGCGGTCGCGGGTACCCACTGAACTATCCCGGCTAGTTGCGTGTTGGATTCTGCAATAGCCGCATTCGTGTTTGCGGCGTTGACACCTGACGGATTTGTGTAAGGAACGCGGACTACGCCATTCACCAGGGGCCACAATCCCGTGGATGACAAAAGATTGGGGCCGATCGTAATCGAATTTGGTCGCACACCATTTTGACCATTGACGCCAACGCGGCCGGTTAATCCGCTTGCGGTCACGTCCGCAGCCCGGCCTAGGACGATGTCGTTCTGGTAAATCGCGCGCCCGTTCCTCACTTCGTAAGTGATTTGTTTCCCCTGGAGGATGGTTGTTCTAAGGACCGGCGGCGTCGGTGGCGCGAGCGGCGTGTAAAAGACATTCACAAAGGTGGCAGCGCCAGCCTGGCCGAGTGCCTTGATCCGTATATGGTTAATTCCAAAACGCAACGGGACTGGAGACGTCGAACTCCAAAAAACAGTCTTACGATCGCTCGCCAAGCTAACGGTGGCAAGATCGCTGAAGCCTCTGTCGTTTTTCCACAAAACCCGCGTATCTCCGCCATTCCAGGACAGCGATCCCTTAAGAGTAATTGCAGGTGTACTGGTAACAATCGTTCCGTCTTTCGAGGGTGTGGGCTCGGTCAAGCGAAGGGAGCCGTTCTGGCTGAAAGCAATGCAGCCAAAAAGGAACGGGGAAAGCCAGCGGCCTAGGCGTCTTACTGGAGTCGCATTGAGGACGATCAATTTCTGACCTCTCCACCGGGTAAAATAAAGCAACTATAGCTTACGCCGGAAGGCCTCTCAGGTCAATGGCGCGGGGCAGCATTCGCAGAAGTTTTCGTAGGCAAAGTCCGGAAGAACTTAGAACTCCGCGAAGCCTATTACGAGAGAGCCCCTTGGAGAAAGGAGTTCCGACTGAAGAATCAATGACTTGTAAAGCGAGGCATTTTCGCTGCAATCGCTGCGGTGGCGAGGCTCTCGCGGCGCGACATAGAGAAAACCAAATCGACGCATTTCATCGATTATCTTTAGGCAGATGATAGCAATTGATTAAATCTCGTAACACTCATTCAGATCGGTCTTGATTTCACGATGGTGAATCGTTCCTTTAGCTTCAAGAAAGGTTTCTCTAGATACTGGTAAGACAGATGAGAAACAGCAATGGTCAATGCAAGCGAAATTGCGACGAAGGGTATATTTGTTATCCAAACTCCGAGTTCAAAGCGTGATACAGCACTTCTCACCAAGGCCAAGGAAATCGCATGGAAGAGATAGAATCCATACGAAATCTTTCCGAGGTAGGCGACGGGCTTAGGTACAAACCTATCTTCGAGACTGAGCGCGCCTAACAGAAAGGCGGCGCATCCCAAGCCCACAGCCAAATAGCCGAGGCATAGCTGAACTCCAGAAGTCAGCGGCATGTCGAGAACGCCACATCTTGCACCAAAGAGCCAAGCGAGCACGCCCATTGGCCAGAGCAAGGCCGTCAAAGCGTTGCTTTTCTTTTTAGCGAACTTTGCGAGAGCAAATGCAATTGCCGCGCCCTCACTGAAAAAGAAGAATTGAACGAAGGTATTACACCAAATTGTAGTGTCTGGGTCTGCTTTTCGTTCGGCGAGAACTAGAGTGAAAAGCAGTCCGATGGGCATGCAAAGCCAAGCTGCAACGGTGGAAGCGGAAATCCCAAAGCGCTTTACAACGTTGGGCCACAAAAGATAGAACTGTTCCTCGACTGAGATGCTCCAGAAGTGAGCGATGGGATTACTAGCAGGCCAGCCGTTTTTCGCAAAATACCAGTTCGCGAAAAAAAATGCCGAAGCCACGATTTGCATGTGCGGGATATAAAAGGTCTTATGGTAGATGCCGACGACGATTACAGCACCGAGCAAGCAGAAGTAAAGCGGCCAGATGCGGAGCGTTCTTCGTACATAAAATGCGCGAACATCGATTGTGCCCGAAACCGCCAACTCTTGAATTAAAAGATCGGTTATTAGATAAGCGCTGAGAGCAAAAAATAGGCATACGCCAAATCCACCAGCCGAAACAAAAAGCTGAACGAGCGGCAGAGTCGAGTGGAGTTCGCCTGTGTGTCTAAAAAAGACCGACAAAAAGGCAAATAGTCGAAGTGCATCGAGTGCTGGGACGTAACTTGAGGCGCGCTTTTGCTTGGACTGTGGCAGGGCTAGAGCACTCGGCGCACCATCGAGAACCATCTCTAGAGAATAGCGGAAAGCCCCAATCCTACCCCAGAGCACAATGGAAACTATGCTCGCAGGACATACTAAAGATCGTAATGAACCTGCCCCCTGGGCTGAG
>PMQB01000538.1 GCA_003169195.1 Bryobacterales bacterium | reverse complement strand
GGCGTGTTACCAAATCACGACGAACTATTACCCATTTCCGGAAGATGTGCAGACCTGGAGTTATTTGGCGTTTCAGAACAAGGCGTATGGCGTGAGCCTGGATTGGGTGAAGACGAATTTGCTCACGGTGGATACGCCGTCGTCACCGTTTAGTGCGCTGAAGGGGCTGGGTAATTTGCGCGTCCAAGGTGAGACGTTCGATACGGCCAGTTTGGCGACGTCGGGGAACGATCCAGAGGCGGTGTGGCTGGAAGGGACGGCGCACACGGCCGCGGCGTTGTTATTGCGCCAGTTGCCGCCTGAGAAGGACATTCCATTTTACGACGGAGATTTGAATACGGCTCTCGGATTGCTGCAGAATATACGTTTGGCGCAGTCGAAGTTGGGAACAGGGCAGACGATTAACAACAAGCCGATTGTGACGGGACAGGGGATTGTTGCGGCGACGGGGAATTTGGATACGGGGTTTGGGTATGACTACTTTCCGAATTTGCACATAGGCGCCACGGGGTGGTATGTGTTGGCGTTGTTGGCGGCAAATCCGTTTATGTTGGGGTATCGGACGAGTCGTTGGTAGCGAAGGCTTACTAACTTTGACGGAAGTTGGCGACCAAGCCGCCCCACTTGCGGGCGACTAATTCGCCGACGTTGAGTAGGATGGCGAAGCCGAGCAGGGCGGGCCAGAGTTGCCAGACGGCGGAGACTGCCCTGCCCCGGGCATCGAAGATGGTATCGACTGGAGGATCAACGCGTCCTCCGGTTAGATTGGCGATCTGGGCGAGCAGGGTTTTGTTGGCGCCGTAGTCTTGTAGTTCTTCGCGTTGGCGGTAAAGGCCGACTTCGGGGAAGGCGGGCGTGTCCTTTACGGGTCTGATGCGGAAGAGGCCGCGCACGCTGCCTACGTGCAAGTGACCGCGATACATATGTGAGGCCACGCGCTTGACGGGAATTTCTTTTTGAAATTTGTCGGGGCCGAGAATGAAAATGGCGGGGGCACTGCCAGGGTCGGTCATCTCATCAGCTAAGCGATAGGTGACGTTGATGTCGCCATTGGCTGCATCAAACTGGGCGCTGGCTTCGCTGAGATCGGCATGCGTGAGGAGATCGCGCGCGACGTTGGCCCAGAACTTATCGAAGCCTGGCCAACTCATCCAATTTTCGGCCCAGCGGCTTTTGGCGTCGGACGCGAAGACGGCCGAGCGACCGAGGCCGTATTGCCAGCGGACGTACAAGGGATCTTTCTTGGCAGGATCAATGCCGAGAATTGTTTCGGCGCTGTCTTTGGCGGCATAACGCGCATACCCCTTCAAGGCAGGAGCTTGTTCCATGCCGACGCCGTCGAGGACTTCGGCTTTGCGCTCCACGATGGGAGACAGGGTTGCTTCGACGGCGGTGCCGCCGGTGTAATCTTTGACGTCTTTGAGCAGGATTTGTTCGAGACCTTGGGGCTCGTTGAGGAAGTAACTGCGGCCGTTGGAGGTGGCGGCTACTTTTTCGAGATAGGCGCGGTTGACGTCTTGCCCCAGGCCGACGGTTGAGATGGTGACTTGGTTTTCGGCGGCGCGCTTGGCGAGTTCCATGCTGTCGCCTTCTTCGGAGATACCGTCGGTTAAGAGAACGATGTGTTTGAAGACGCCTTTCGATGGCAGCACTTTTCGATAGGCTTCGGCAAGGGCGGGTGCGATTTGCGTGCCGCCATCGGGCGTGATACCGGAGATGAGGCGCTTGATGAGGGACTTGTCTTCGGCACGACGCATGGGTACGGCCCATTGGAAGGAGTTATCAAAGATGAGAACCCCGATGTTATCGAGGGGGCGGAGATGATCCACGACGCCGATGGCGGTAAGGCGCGCCAATTCGATTTTGCGGCCTTCCATGGAAGAGGATTTATCGATGATGAGAACGACGCTGGTGCCTTCGGGCGATTTCGGAGGTGCGAGTTGTGCAGGAAGGGCGCGATCCAAGGCGTCCATCTTTTTCTCAGGCTTATAGACTTGGCGTTCGCCACCAATGAGAAGAAGTCCGCCGCCATCGCGGACATAGGCCTCGAGGCGGCTTTTGCGCGCGGGGCTTAGATCGTTTAAATCGAGGTTGTTCAGAACGACAAGTTGAACACTGGCGAGATCGCGATCAATGAGAGAGACGTCGCGAGTCACCTCGAACGCGCCCTGTTCGAAGACGCGCAGTAAGTTGAGATCGGTGCCGGCGGGGTCTTCGGAAAGATACAAGACTTTGGCACGGCGCATCGCTATGGCTTGCTCAAAGGGCAGGTCACCGAATTGGGCGGTTCGAACATGGCCGGAGATAGCGGTGGCACCAGTGGTGTTGAGGCGAGCATGGACGCGGAGGGTATTGACGCCAGCTTCTAACTGCACGTTGCTGGAGCCGAGGGATTTGCCTTCTACGGCGACATCGACAGTAGCGCGAGCGGGCGCTGGGGATTGAATGGTGAGGTCGAGCGGGATCTGTTCGCCGGCGTAGGCAATTTGCGGAATGGAAACGGAGTCTAAGCGCAGAGCGGTTGAGGAGCGGCCGGCAATGGCGATGGTGTCAACGGGTACTTGGAGGCGGCGCATCTGAGCAATGGCGCGCGCGGAACTGCCTTCGTTTTCGTTACCGTCGCTGATGAGCACGAGACGCGGGATGTAGCCGGCAGGCACGGCGGCCATGCTGCTGGAGAGCGCGGCTTCGATGTTGGTGGCATCACCCGATGGCCCAGCGCTGGTTACCAACTGGACACCATGCGAGACTTCATCGGCCGCTAAGAGACGGGGCTTGGCGGCGAAGGGCACAACCTTCATCCAGTTGCTGCCGCGCTCGTTTTCGATTTCTTCGACAACCGAGGAGGCGCGCTTCAAATCGGCGTTGGTGATGCTGGCGGAGGTATCAACCAAGACCATCGCTCCGACTTTTGTGCGGGGCAAGGGCAATTGCGGCTCAGCAAAGGCGATCAAGGCGGCGGCGAAACTGGTGGCCTTCAGTAAGAGAGGCAAACGCCGGCCGGTGGTGCGCCAACTGAAAGTAACCCAGGCGATGGGCGCCAGCACTAAGAGTAGCCACCATGGATGAACAAATGTCATTTTGCGGCCAACTCCGGTTCGCGCTGGGCGACAGGTTTCTGCGAGACGGGCATTTTCTTAGCGCGGCGCTGGCGTCCAAAGAGGAACCACTCGGCGAGTAAACAGCCCATGCCGGCGGTAGCCAACCACTTCCAAAGATCGACAGGCGCACCGCGCAGGTTTGAGCGGCGGGGCAACCCTTGCGCCACATCAGACGGGATCTTCCATTCGGATTCGGCCACTTCCGGCAAAGTGAGCGAGACGATTCTTTCGCGATCGGCGGAATAAACGTGCAGCACGCTGGGTTCGGCCGCATAGAGTTGCAAGGTTCCGGCGCGAACGGTGAAAGGCAGAACGAGGCCGTTGTCATCGACGACGCGAAGACGGTCGGCATGCTCTTTGGGATCGAGCGCGATGCTGGCGGTGCCGACGCTGCCGGCGCTGAGGTCCAAGGTGCGAAACGATTCGGGTGAGAGCCAACGGAGAAAATTGGCGAAGAGAATGGGCGTGGTGACTTCGAATTTCAACTGGCCTTGCAGAGGATCAAAGCCGATTACGCCGAAGCGAGGACTCTTGGCGCCAGCGTCTCGGGCAATGACGATGGGGCCGCCGGCGGCGTTGGCTACGGGGATATCGCCTTCAAACGCTTCGAAAATTTCAGCGTTGAGGATGTGTGTTTCCTTGGCGTGCAAGCCAGCGCCTAAGACTGTTTCGTTGTGCCAGTTCTTGATAGTGGAATCGTAATCAATGCCTTTGACGGCGATGGGCGAGCCCTCGCGTGGAGGATCGATCCAGAGAGTGGGCAAGGTTGGGGCGGTGCGTGGGATGAAGCCATCGAGCACGACGACTTCGCTTGGTTGGGAAGCCGGGTATTGCGACGGTTGGAAAAAATGTGCAACCAAGCGATGATTCGATTCGAGTAGCGGCCGAAGTTCCTGAGGGCGGGATGTATAGACGTTCACCTCCAGCGGACCGCTGCGGGGGAGACGCAGGTGAACATCTTGATCGGTAGTAAGCGAATCGGCAGGATTGATGCGCGCGATGAGTTCGCCAGCTGCGGCCGTGGTGAAGCTGTATTCGGCGGCGATCTCTTGGCGCGGCGCGAGTTCGATCATGCGCGGTGCAAATTGCGTTCCGGCATAACGAGTTTCAAGGCGCACGGAATGAGTTTGGGTGCCGAAGTTTTTGAGTGTGACCGTAGCGTCCCAGGCGTTCGATTCCTGTTGATCGCGTTTGGCTGTCAAACGACGGATGCCGACGTGTTCGCGGTTGAACTCAGGGCTCAAGACGCGGAGATTGGCAGGAACGGGGGCGTCCATGGTTTCGCCCGCAATCATGTGAACGCCAATGTAGACGATCTCACCCGGCACACCTTCGGCCCAGTTTTGCGCTTGCGTGGCAAAGATGAGAGCTTGATCGAGATTTAAGGCAGATGATTGGGAAACGGCGCTCGTAATCTGGGCTGCTAATTGGCTGCGGTTGTTGGTGAAGGAGGTGACAGGGGTGGCGAGACCGTCGACGCGCACGAGCATGAGGCGATCGGTCCCGGGCAGGCCCGCCAAATAGTCGAGCGCGAGGCGCTTCTCGGCATCGAGAACGGTCCCTTCGCCGCTACGACCTGCGGACCAGGCTGAGGTATCGAGCAGCATCACATGATCGCGACCGCGCCAGCGCTTGCTGCCCCACTGCAATTGGGCGATGGCTAACAGAAGAAGAATCAAGCCTAAAAGCTGCAGCAGAAGTGACCAAGGATCGCGCATGCGGCGGCGGCTTTGCAGTTCTTCAGCAGAACGGGCGGGCGTCCAGAAGCGAAGGGTAGAGACGACCTTCTTGCGCTTGCTTTTGTCGAGCAAATAGAGCGCAGTCACCAAGCCGCCCACCACGCCGAGTAGCGTGAAGAACTCGCCCAAGGTGAGATTCAGAAAAAACATGTTTTCCTAGTTACCCTGCACCATCATGAGAGGTCCGAACATGGCGTCTTCCAGCGGGATGGACGTGGAGAAGCCGGCATAGCGGCCGCCGTTGCGGATGGACAGTTTGCGTAAACTGGCGGCGTGTTCATCAAAGGCGGCGGTATAGGATTGGCGGGACGCTTCGTCAAGGGCAATCTTCAAGAGCTCGCCGGATTCGGCATCACTCAATTCCATCTCGCCTTGGCCGGTGGGAACGCGGTCTTCTTCACCCCAGAGTTGAACGAAGAGCAGTTCATGTCCGAAATCGGCGATGTATTGCAACGGGCGGAAGCAATCGCCATCGTCCAAGAAATCGGAGATGAAAATCACGAGGCCACGCTGCGGGTATTCACTCAGAAACTGGCGGGTCATTTCCAGGTAATTGGTTTTGCCGGCAGGCGTCAGGCCGCGCAGAAAATTTTCGGCCGGTTGGAAACGGTGACGGCCGCCGCTGGCCATGAATGGATCAAGCAACTTAGACGAAAACGGTTGCAGCAAAATAGAATCCAAACGAACGAGACCGATATAGACGAGCGCGGCGGCGAGTTTGCGCGCGTAGTCAAATTTATTCATGTGCTTGGGAGCGTGACCGGCCGTCATGGAGGCACTGACATCTACCAATAGGCGCACCGGCACGCGCGGTTCGACCTGGAACATTTTGAGAAACAGCTTCTCAAAACGCATGAAGGCACGCCAGTTGACAGCACGCAAATCGTCGCCCGAATGAAAATTGCGATGATCGAGGAATTCCTGACCTGGACCTGAAAAGCGAGACACGTTGTGCCCACCTACCAATCCATTGAACGATTTCTGCCAGTGCAGAGTGAGCCGTTCGAGACGTTCTAAAAAGCCGCGGTCGACAAGAGGCTCTGTCATGGGAACCGCTACGCCGTTGCTATGCCGGCAAGAATTTTATTGAGAACGGTTTCGGTGGTTTCGCCGTCGGCATGCGCATCGAAGTTGAGAATGATGCGATGACGCAGAACGCCCGGCGCTACTTTGGCGACGTCTTCGGTACTGAGATGCAGGCGACCGCGCATGAGAGCGAGCACGCGGCCACATTCGATGAGTGCTTGCGCGCCGCGCGGCGAGCTGCCGTAGCGAATGTAGCGGTTGGTGATGTCGGCAGCGCCTTTGACGCCGGGTTGAGTGGCCATGATGACGGAGATGGCGTAATCCTGCACATGCGGCGCGACGACGACTTGGCGGCAGATGGCTTTGAGTTCAGCGATTTGCGAACGGCCGATTACCGTTTGCAGCGAAACTTCGGCGTTCTTGGTGGTGACATCGACGATACGATTGAGATCTTCGCGCGACGGATATTCGACCAGAATCTTCATGAGAAAGCGATCCAACTGCGCTTCGGGCAGAGGATAGGTGCCTTCCATTTCGATTGGATTCTGCGTGGCCATGACGAGGAACGGCGCGTCTAATTGATAGCTGGTTGTGCCACTGGTGACGGTGCGCTCCTGCATGGCTTCGAGCAGCGCGGATTGTGTCTTGGGTGTGGCGCGGTTGATTTCGTCAGCAAGGACGAGATTCGAAAAGATAGGCCCCTGCTGAAAGCGCAGGTTCTTGTGGCCGTGCTCGTCGGTTTCCATCACCATGCTACCGACGATGTCGCCGGGCATCAGATCTGGCGTAAACTGAATGCGCGAGTAGCGCAGATCCAGAACCCGCGAGAGCGTCCTTAATAGCGTCGTTTTGCCCAGACCCGGCACGCCTTCAAGGAGGACGTGCCCACCGGCCACAAGGCAGATGAGGACACCCTCAATGACGGCCGTCTGGCCAACGATCACTTTTCCAATTTCTTCACGTACCCGAGCCAGCTCTGCCGTGGCGCGTTCGACGTCGGCGGTATAGGCGCTCAGTGTTTCTGCCATTTAAAATTATTCTAAAGGAGGGATCTCTCTACTAGTGTACGAAGACGGTTTCAAAAGCGTTTCAGCGGGTCGTTTCGAAGACCATATTGCCTGGCCGCAAGCCGTGGGCGGCGCAGTGATCGAGATAGAGGCGGCCATAGCTGGAGAGCACGTAGGCGCCTCGTTCAAAGCCTAACACGACCGCAGTTTTGTCGATCCATTCGGGTGTTCCTTCGAGTTCAAAGAAGTCGCCGATGGGTGTTTCATCGAAGGTAACTACGCCTTCGTCGGTGGGGGGCCACTGCTGTTGTTTGAATTCGGTTCGATATTTTTCGTAGCGGAAGCTGGGCTCATAGCCAAGGGCGCGCAGGATTTTATCGAGTTGGTCCAAGGAGCCGACGGAGGTTTCTACTTCAGGGCGGACTTTGTGAGGGCCAGGGATGCTGGGACCTTTCCAGGTGACGATGGATTGGTCGCCGACCTGGCGCAAGCGGAGGAGCATTTGGCCGCGCTTCAGCTTGGCGTCGGGGGTGTCGTAGAGGGTGTTGGCTTCGAAGCGGCGGGGGACAGAGATGGTGAAATGGGCGTGGTCGAGACGGTGGCGCGCGGCCGAAGAATCGGCGAGGCGAATTTTGACTTCGGTTTCAATTCCGTGCGCGGTGGACATTGATTTGAGTTTCGCATCCTATAATGAGAGACGAGTGCGCCTGTAGCTCAGTTGGATAGAGCGAATGACTTCGAATCATTAGGTCGGGGGTTCGAGCCCCTCCGGGCGCACCAACAACTCCGAAAAAATCGTTGGGCTGAGGGGACACTTTTTGAACTTCGCTTTCATTTTGCTGACTCTGCTCAAAACTATACCCACCCTCGACCTCTGAGGTGCCCGACCGTATCCCGCGCTTCCGGCCTTATTGGCTCTAAGGGGTCCAAGTGCCTTTCTGTACCCAGCCGCTATTCGCCGCGAGTGAGGCGGCTAATAGATAGGTGTTCTGCAGCCCGGTGAACGCCCCAGCAAAGGTCAGCGCGACACTCAGCGTGAGACTATTGCCGGACGTGCTGAACGAAGAACCCGTCC
>PMQB01000233.1:9231-11802 GCA_003169195.1 Bryobacterales bacterium | reverse complement strand
GTCAGCTTTTCGACTTCGCTGCGGTAGACGGCTTCGATCAGAGCGTCGCGGGTGGGAAAGTGACGGTAGAGTGTGCCTGGGCCGATAGACGCCTGGCGGGCGATGTCGTCGAGTGTAGCTTCGGCTCCGTGCCGGGTGAAGGCCAGCCTGGCAACCTCGATGATGCGCTCGCGGTTGCGCTGCGCATCCGCGCGGGGCTTGCGTGCGACCGGAGGTGGCAAAGACGGCTTTTTCGGCATACGTAAATTTCCAAAATATTTCTGCAACCGGAGACAGTCTCCGGTTATCCTATATTCGGAGACTGTCTCCGTTTTATCTGACGGGGGCGCGGATGTCAATCCTGGCACGGTGCTTTTGCAGTCGCGCCAGCAAACAGCAGGAGGAGGGTCTATGCGAGTTTTTGTGACGGGAGCGACGGGATTCATCGGGACGGAACTGGTGAAGGAGCTCATCGAGGCAGGGCATCAGGTGCGCGGACTGGCACGCAGCGACGCTGGCGCGGAGCAGTTGAAGGCCGCGGGAGCCGAGGTGCACCGCGGCGATCTTGAGGACCTGGATAGCCTGCGCAGCGGAGCGACGGGCATGGATGTCGTGGTGAACCTGGCGTTCAACCACGACTTTTCGAAGTTCGCGCAGAACGGAGAGGACGAGCGCAAGGCGATTGAGGCGCTAGGTTCCGTCCTTGAACCAGGCAAGCTGCTGGTCGTGACCTCTGGGATCGGAATGACGAGCGGGGAACCGGGTCATGTGTGCATGGAAAGCGATCCGCCAGCGAGCTCGGCTTCGATACCGCGGCAGCCCGCCTAAACAGCAAAGGCCGCAGCGGAGCGGGGTGTGCGTGTGGCGATTGTGCGGCTGCCGCAGGTGCATGACACGCGTAAGCAAGGGCTGGTGCCGCTGCTGACGCAGATAGCACGCGAGAAGGGCGTTTCGGCTTATGTAGGCGATGGAGCGACGCGTTGGGCAGCGGGCCCTTTGAAAGCTGTGGCGCACCTGTATCGGTTGGCGGTGGAAAAGACGGGCGCAGGTGTGGCGACCTATCACGCGGTAGACGAAGAAGGCGTCTCGCTGCGGGATATTGCGGAGACGATCGGCAAGGGTCTGAAGGTGCCCGTGGTTTCGATCCCGGCTGAAAAGGCTGGCGAGCACTTTGGGAACTTCGCCTACTTTGTGACCCTCGATATGCCCGCTTCGAGCGAATGGACCCGTAAGACGTTAGGGTGGGAGCCGACCGGGCCGGCGCTAATCGAGGATTTGGCGAATATGAAGTACTGAAGAATTCCGGAGGACTGCCATGGCGTAGCGAGGCGGTCTCCAAGAGCTTGGAAGTTCTAAAGATAGGGCTGGGGCAAAGTGGATTGGTGGACAGAGGGGCGGTCATCAGTCCTATGTGAGTCAGACTGCGATAATACCGTTTCATTTCCGCGGCAGGTCGGCGGAGGGAAATTCGCGGCAATCTTCAGCCGCGCGCCCTACACTTTCGGCGTTCGCACAATCACCGGTGTCGGCTGAATCTCCAGCGCCAAATCACCCTCCGGCAAGCGCTTGTAACGCACTGTTACCCGGCTGTGTACTTTGATCGCAGTCTTGTTCATTTTCGTCGCGGCGTTAATCGCAAAACTACGGCTCTCCGTCGGCCGCCCCACCAGTGTGCGCGTCACCTTGATGTGGTTTGCGTCCAGTTCCACCATCGTGCCCGTAAAGAATTGCGGACGCGGTGCGGGCGGCGCAGTGGGCTGTCCGTTCGCTGGCCCATTACCGGCAGCAGCATCGCCCGTCAAATTTTGACCCACCACCAATACAGCGCTAACAAACAACGCGCCCATAACCAATCCTGCCACCTGATAGCGAAGCTTTGTCATGCCGATTTCCCTTGTGTAACACAGTTGACCAAGGTGCGTCCTGCTCCAACTCACAAAACCGTCCCCGGATGGTACAAATTAGGAATTTTTAACTCGCCAATCGCGATCAAATCGCCCGATCTCGACAAAGCCTTCACCAACGGAGCACCCGGATGAACAACAAAAGGCGAAGTTCGAAAGTCGCGCCCTTGCCGGATGTGCGTCTCGCTAACCGAATCGAAATACTCCGCGGGTATCTCCGGCAGCATCTGCGCAATCGGAATCAACGCATCGCTCAGCCGTTGCTCACTCGCCAACACCGCGAGTTGATCCAGCGTCCGCGCTTGCTCTACACCGTAATCACCCGCACGCGTTCGTCGCAGGCAGCTCAACAGCGCACCGCAGCCAAGCCGCTGCCCCAAGTCATGCGCAATCGATCGAATGTAAGTGCCCGCCGCGCACGAAACCAGAATCGTCAGCTTGTGGCCAATCAGGCTTTGCACCTCGAGGCGCGTCACCTCCACCGCCACCGGCTTCAGTTCCACTTCGATATTTTGCCGCGCCAATTTATACGCCGGCACACCTGCTACTTTTTTAGCAGAGACCGGCGGCGGCGTCTGCCAAAACGTTCCCCGGAACTCATCCAGCGCCGCCAGAATCGTTTCGGACTCCGGCAGCGCCCCCTCATTCACCGTCACTTCGCCTTCCGCGTCGTATGTGTTCGAAACCG
>PMQB01000233.1:0-9187 GCA_003169195.1 Bryobacterales bacterium | reverse complement strand
GTGCAGCCGCCAGGCTTGTCGATAAGTATGAGTCCGTTCATGCGGGCTTACGTTAGTCTGATGATTAGAAGAAAGAAAAAATAAGTGGAAGAAGAAGCCCTAGGTAAAGCGTACGATTCGCGGCTCATGAAGCGGCTTCTCCATTACTTGAAGCCCTATTGGCGCTTTGTCCTCGCGTCCCTAGCTCTGCTTGTTGTCGATTCTCTTCTACAGAGTATCGGACCGCTCATTACCAAGATGGCCGTCGACCGTTATCTCGTCCCGTCCAAACACCCCTCGGTACTTTTTCCGGCCCTCAATCAGTGGCTTTCCGCTGACGCACTCACCGGCCTCACCCAACTCGCCCTCATCTATCTCACCGTCGTCGTCCTCGATTTCATTTTCGATTTTGGCCAAACCTACCTCATGCAGTGGACCGGCCAGCGCGCCATGTTCGATCTCCGCCGCCAACTCATGGCCCATCTCCAAACCCTCGACGTCGCCTATTTCGACCGCAACCCCGTTGGCCGCTTAGTCACGCGCGTCACCACCGATGTCGACGTGTTGAATGACCTCTTCGCCTCCGGCCTCGTCACTATCATCGGAGACTTGCTCGCCCTCTCCTTCATCGTGGCCTTCATGTTCCGGCTCAGCCCCGGCATGGCCTGCTTCATGCTCGGCGTCCTCCCCTTCGTCGTGCTCGTCACCATGAAGTTCCGCCGCACCGCCTCCCAAAGCTTTCGCCGCATCCGCGTCGCCGTCGCCAAAATCAACGCCTATCTGCAGGAACACGTCGCCGGCATCGCCGTCCTGCAACTCTTCAATCGCGAACAGAAAAGCACTGAAGAATTTGAGAGCATCAATCGCGATCACATGCTCGCATTCAAAGATTCCGTCATCGCCTATGGCTGGTTCTATCCCGTCGTCGAGTTCCTCAGCATGCTCGCCCTCGCTTGTCTCCTGGCCTATGGCGGCTTCCGCATTAAGCAAGGCGCGCTCTCCATCGGCGTCCTCGTCGCCTTCTTGCAATACGGTCTGCGCTTCTTCCGCCCCATTCAGGATCTCAGCGAAAAGTACAACATCCTGCAAAGTGCCATGGCCGCCTCCGAACGCATCTTCAAACTGCTTGATCTCAAGCCGGCCATCGTCGCGCCGCCATCCACCACCGCCCTCCCCGCCGGCCCGCTCGACGTTGAATTCGATCACGTCTGGTTCGCCTACAACGGCGAAGATTGGGTGCTCAAAGACGTCAGCTTCCACGTCGCCGCCGGCGAAACCGTCGCCATCGTCGGTCACACCGGCGCGGGCAAAACCACTATCACGAATCTCCTACTCCGCTTCTACGACGTCCAGCAAGGCACCATCCGCATTGGCGGCATCGACATCAAATCCTTCAACCTCGCCGACCTCCGCAAAAACTTCGGCGTCGTCCTGCAAGACCCCTATCTCTTCACCGGCACCATCGAAAGCAACATTCGCCTGGGCACGCCGGGCATCTCCGACCAAGCCGTTCGCACCGCCGCCGAACGTGTCAACCTGCTCGATTTCGTCGAACAGATGCCCGAACAATTCGCCACGCCCGTTCGCGAACGCGGCCAAGGCCTATCCACCGGTCAAAAGCAACTCATCAGCTTCGCCCGCGCCCTCGCCCACAACGCCCGCATCCTCATCCTCGACGAAGCCACCTCCAGCGTCGACACCGATACCGAAATCCGCGTGCGCGAAGCCTTAAGCCGCCTCGTCGAAAATCGCACCTCCATCGTCATCGCTCATCGCCTCTCCACCATCCAACGCGCCGACCGCATCATCGTCATGCACCGCGGCCAACTGCGCGAAATCGGCACCCACCGCGAACTGCTCGCCAAACGTGATATCTACTGGAAGCTGTATCAGCTTCAATATAAGGAGCAAGAAATTGAGCGCCGACAAGAACTCGCGCCTCAGCGTTCATAAAGCGCCTGTCAATCCGCCGAACTTCGCGTTCCGCACATTTGGCAAGCTCAAGGTCCGCCAAAAATTGGCGTTCCTCCACAACTTCTTTTTCCTCAGCCTCGCCGTCTCGGTCTATCTCTCCGTCATCCCGCTCTTCTCCAGCCACATCGAACAAGCCAAGCAGCGCGAACTCAAAGAGATCTCGCAAATCTTCTCCGCCGGCCTGCCCATGAGCCAGCGCCCCGAAACACAGGAATTCGGCGCATACGAATACAAGCAAGGCTCCGCCGCCGATACCGACCTAAGCCCCGCCGGCCAACAGTATCTGCTTGCCAATCCCGCCGGCACCTGGCAGCAAGGCCAAGACATGCTCTTCCGGCTCGACGTTCACGAGGGCCAATATCGCCGCGTGCACCTCCGGCATGAGTTCTATGACAGCGCTCTGCGCCAGGCCCGCATCCGCGTCTTCATTGTCTTGGGCACCATGTATCTACTCTCCATCCTCGTCATGGAATTCATCATCATGCCGCAGTATGTCTATCAACCGCTCACCCTCATGTTGAAAGCCGACGAAGCCACCCAAACCGGCGACCGCGAGCACGAACTCATTGATGACCGCTTCATTCTCGACGACGAAATCGGCTACATCATGCGCTCGCGCAACGCCACCGTCGGCCAGTTGCGCCGGCAGGAAGACGATCTCGAAGAAGCTCTCAAAAAACTCGAAGAACAAGATCGCTTGGTCAGTCTCGGCTTGCTCAGCACCAGCGTCGCGCATGAGTTAAACACGCCTCTCGCCGTGCTGCAAGGCTCCATTGAAAAGCTTCTCGAAACCCGTCACGATGGCCCTACGCTTGAACGTCTAGGCCGCATGCTGCGCGTTACCCAACGCTTGCGCAAGATCAGCGAAGGTCTGGTTGATTTCGCCCGCGTGCGGAAAGAAAGCACCGAGCCGCTCGTCCTCCGCGATCTCATCGACGAAAGCTGGAGCCTCGTCGCCATCGACGAAAAGGCTTCGGCCGTCAACTTCTTGAATTGCGTGCGCGATAGTGACGCCGTCATTGGCAACTCCGATAGGCTGGTTCAAGTGTTCGTCAATTTGTTACGTAACGCGCTGATGGCTATCCCCATCGGCGGCGAGATTATCGTCGATTCGCGCTTGACCCAACGCGGCAGCCAAAGTTGGGTCGCCTGCACCGTCATGGACGATGGTCCCGGCATTCCCGCCCACGTCCTGCCCAAGGTGTTTGAAGCGTTCGTCACCACCCGGCTCGATGCCCGCGGCACCGGCCTCGGCCTAACCGTCGCAGAAGGCATCGTCACCCAATTGGGAGGAACCATCACCGCCGCCAACCGCCCCGAAGGTGGCGCATCGCTAGAAGTCATGCTCCCCGCCGCAGGCATCGAAATCAAATGAACGAAGAAGCCTTAGCCTCCATCGGCGTTGTCGACATTGCCGTTCTCGACGATGACATCGATTTCCGCAACTACATTGAAGACCTCCTGCGCGACGAAGGCGGTTATTCCGTCCGCACCTTTGCCGAACAGAACGAACTCTTCGCCTCCGCCGAAACTCGCATTCCTGATATCGTCCTGCTCGATATGAAGATGGGCACCGTCACCGGCGAAGAAGTCGTGGAACAGCTACTCCTGCGCTGGCCAGAACTCTGCATCATCGTCATCACCGGCTATCCTTCACTCGAAAACATGCGGGCCACTTTCAAACTGCGCGTCTTCGATTACCTCGCGAAACCGTTTTCTCTCGCGCAATTGCGGCAGACCTTGCAGAACGCCGTCGAACAATTCGGCCTCGGCCGCACCCCGCAAGACCTGTTGCGCGAACGCCTGGGCCATCGCATCAAACTCCTGCGCGTCGAACGTGGTTGGTCGCTCAAAGACCTCGCCGCCGCCACCAAACTCAGCGTCTCCCAAATCAGTTCCATCGAACGCGGCGCAAACTTGCCCAGCGTCGAAAGCCTGCTTGCCATCTGTCGCGCCTTTGAGCGCAAGCCTTCCGAAGTGCTTACTTCAATCGGCTTTTAGTAACCTGGAAGTGTCCACAACAGCTATTCCCACACCGCTCCTGCCGGTCTGAATGCAAATCTTCCGAATTCGAAAACCTCACTCAAGCTTTCTGCTTTGCTTGCTGTTCCTAGCCGCCGCGCAACCCGGGGTTCCGCAATACACCATGAGCGCCACCCCCCCGCTCAAGTTCCCCTACGCCGAAAGCCTCGTCTATCGCGTTGGCTGGCGCATGGTCACCGCTGGTCAGGCTAATCTCAAACTAACCCCCACCCCCAATAACGGCTGGCAGTTGAATCTCGATTTAGCCAGTTCGGGTCTCGTCAATCAGCTCTATCGGGTCCTCGATTCTTATAAGCTCTCCACCAACGAAAAGTTCTGCGCTTCGTCAGTAAATTTAGACGCACAAGAAGGCAAGCATCACAACATTACGAACATCGCTTTCGACAACGACAACCACAAGCTCGTTGACACCACGAAAGACATGATCGGTAACGAAACCAAAAAAACCGAACTCACCATTCCGCCCTGCACCTACGACATTGCCGGCGCTCTCATGACGTTGCGTTCCTCCCAACTCGACCCCGGCATGAAGTACAGCCTGCCCGTCACCAACGGCAAGAAACTGGCCAGCGTGCGCGTCGAAGGCCTAGGCAAAGAGAAGATCTCGCTCGGCGGCAAAACCTACAACACCATTCGCTACGAAACCTTTGTTTTCGATAACGTACTCTATCGCCGCAAAGGAAGATTGCTCATTTGGATCACTGACGATCCCCAGCGCGTGCCGGTGCAAATGCGCTTCGTCTTTGGTTTCCCGTTAGGGGATATTACCCTCGAACTTGAAAAAGTTGAGAAGCTTTAGCCACCTGCCGGCAACCTCGCGGCAACAATTTACGTCATGATATTGAATATGTGGTCACGTGTCTGTTTGGCTTTTCTGTTTGCTGGCGTTCTTCTGGCGCAAACCCAGATGAACCTCGAGCAACTGGCCGATTTTATTCGCTCTGAACTGGCGCTTCACCAGCACAGCGATAAACAAATCGCCGCCGGTGTGCGAGGCGTTCAACTCACTGAAAAGCTGACCGACAAAACCATCATCGATCTGGAAGCGCAAGGCATCGGACCAAAAACTGTTGAGGCATTAAAGTATTTGCGCGAGCAAACCGCCAACATGAAGCCGCCCACGCATGATGCCACTTCTTCCCCGGCCACCGCGCCCGATCAAGCCGTAGAATCACCCTCCGGCAATCTGGCGCCCAAACCCGCGCCCATTCCTCCGCCCAATTCCGTTCGCCAGGCAGAAATCATTCAGTCCATGCGAGATTACGCGCTCAATTACGCTAAGCACCTGCCTAACTTTTTCTGTGTCGAAGTAACCCGTCAGTATGTTGACCCGAACGGCGGCGAAAGCTATCGCAACCTTGGCAAGATTCTGGCCAAGGTCGGNNTCCACCTCCACCGGTGAATTCGGCAGCCAGATGCGCGAGATCTTCGAACCGCACAGCCAGGCCGAAATCAATTGGGATCATTGGGCCACTTTACGCGGCCGTCGCATGGCCGTCTTCAACTACTTCATCGATAGCGGCCATTCCGCCTTCACCATTTCTTATGGTTCCGGCAAGAGCGATGAACAGCGAATCGTAACCGCATACAAAGGCTTGATCTACGTCGATGCCAACACCGGCGAGATCGATCGCATCAAATTCGAAGCAGTAGACATTCCACGGACCTTCCCCATCAACGCCACCACTGAAACACTGGATTACGATCTGGTGCCCATCTCCGGTCAGCAATTCGTTCTGCCCGTCTCCGCGCGCCTCAATATGAAAGCCGGCCGCGAAAGCACCAAGAACGAAATCGAATTTCACCTCTATCGCAAGTTCGAATCCGAGACCTTCATCAAGTACAACCTCGACCCCAACGCTCCACCCGTTCCGGATAGTTCGACGGATGAAAAGCCGGCCACCCCTGAGCCCGCGAAACCGCCCACGCCTACAACGCCAGCACCCAAGAAAGACAATCCTTGGGTCTTGCCTACCGACGTTCCGCCACCGCCGCCGAAATAGCTTTCAGCGTGCGTTCTAGCGCCGTGGAGCGGTTGCTCTCGTCTACCGCCACTACGTGCGAGGTCTTGGTCGAAGGCCGCCAACGCGCGAACATGCGTTCCGAAACATGCCCGGTAAACACCGATACCAGCGGTACTCCGGCGGCTGCAGCCACGTGCTGGCCGGCCGAGTCGTAACCGAAGTACAGATTGCTTTGCGCAATGTGGCTGGCAAACGAGGCATAGCTACCATCGTGAACATGCAGCAGAGTCGGCTGTCCCAGCTTTGCTACTAACGCATCTACGCGATCCGCCTCTTCACCGCCTGCACCGCGATCAATCACAATCGGCCGCCCGCACGTGAGCAACTTTCGCAAGACTGTGAACTCGAAGTCATCGTCAATCCGCTTGCTGGCGTTCTCGCCCACACCCAGGCTCACGGCTATATCACCTACCCGAGTCTGAACAACCGGCGCAACGTAAGGAGTTTGCTTCGGCACGTCGAACACTTCGCTCAACCACTCAGCCGTAAGCTCCGGCAACGGCGCATTCATCGCCCCGCCAAACGCCCGGCTCTCAAAGAAGAAATAGCGGGCATCATCGCAAACCGGAATCAGTCCCAACTGAGTCAGCCGCGAATCCGGATCAATCACCACCGAACTGAACTCGTCCACAGAAACCCGCAGTTCGGCCGCCGCCAACAGCCGCTCGCGCAACACCGCGCCTCGGCCATAGGAAACCGGAATCGGAAAAATGCGCGGGTCGCCCGCGAACATCTCGGCATTCTTCGCCGGCCCCACAAAACAGATCTCCGCATCCGGAAAGCGTTCTTTCGCCGCAGCCAGCGCCACGCTCGTTACTGCCACATCCGCGCCCAGGGTAACGCGCGACAGCACAAACACCCGCCGCACTTCCCCGCCCCGAAACCGCCGCACCTGCCGCACGCGCCGGTACCGCAGCAACAGCTCGTCTGCATTGAACTCCGGCAACCCCCGGCTAATCACATGCGCAAACAGTTTGGAGTACACGTCACAAAGCGACGGCTCGAACAAGTCACCCAGCTGCTCAATCACGATGCTGAACAGCGCCCGCGTGGCGTTGATCGAAACGAGTTGATCTTCTTCGTCCAATGCACGAATGATCAAATCGTCCAGTGACCGCGTCGGCCAAGTTCCATCCTTCAGACAAGCGTCCAGGACTTCGCGCGCCAGTTCGCTAGCCAGTATACTTGCCAAGCAATAGCCCCAGGCGGTCTTTGGTTTCTTGCGGTACGGACTTGAGATCGGTCAGAATCGCATGCTTTAGTGCCGATCCGCATTTGCATGTGCGGCCCGGCTCAATCGTTTTCACAATCTGCCGCACCAGCTTGCAGGCGTTCTCGGCATTTTGATTCAGTGTGCTGATAATCTGCTCAACCGTGACAGCGTCGTGCTCTTCGTGCCAGCAATCGTAATCGGTCACCATGGCAATCGTCACGTAGCAGATCTCGGCCTCGCGCGCCAGTTTCGCTTCCTGCAGATTCGTCATACCAATGACGTCCATGCCCCAACTGCGATAGATGTTCGATTCAGCGCGCGTAGAGAAAGCCGGACCTTCCATGCAGAGATAGGTGCCGCCCAGTTTGCTGGTAATGCCCGTCTGCTGCGCGCAAGTGTGCGCGGCGGCCGAAAGCTGCGGGCAAATCGGATCGGCAAAGCTGATATGCGCCACCACGCCGCCGCTGAAGAAAGTGGAAATTCGCCCGCGCGTACGGTCGAAGAATTGATCGGGGATCACAAAATCCAGCGGCTTGTGCTCAATCTTCATCGAGCCAACGGCGCTCAGCGAAAGAATGCGCTCCACCCCCAACATCTTCATGCCATAGATATTGGCCCGAAAGTTCAGCTCCGACGGAGAGATCTTGTGCCCGCGCGCGTGCCGTGCCAGAAACGCAACTTCGTGGCCTTCCAACGTGCCGATGATGTACGCATCGGACGGATCGCCAAACGGCGTTGTGAGACGAACCTCCTCATGCGCTTCGAAACCCGGCATGGAATACAAACCACTGCCGCCGATAATTCCAATCTCTGCCTTCTTACTCAATCACCTTCTCCTTTACCAGACAAACCAAAGCCGCCAACGCGCTATATGGATCTTCCATCTTCTCAGCAACGCGTTCCGCATGTTGCTCTATGGCCTGCGCCGGCAGCGATTCCAACAGCTGATCGCGCAGCATTTCCGTCAGCCGCAAAGACCAACTTTCCACACTGCGGCTTCGCGGGCCATGAGACTCGTAGACATCCCGAATAACCTGGATCAAATCGCCGACGCCTGTTCCATCAGTAGAAACAACGCGGCAAACAGGCGCAATGCTCTGCATAGCTCGCAGCTCTTGCTCCAAACGTTCCGCGCCTGGTAGATCAGCTTTATTAATCGCAAACACATCGGCAATTTCCATGATGCCCGCTTTGATCGCCTGCACCTCATCGCCCATGTTCGGCACCAGCACGACAACCGTCACATCCGCCAACCGCGCAATGTCCACTTCATCCTGCCCAACGCCCACCGTCTCGACAATCACATAATCGCGGCCCGCAGCATCCAGCAGCAGCGCCATTTCCAGCGTTCCGCGGGCCAACCCACCCAGTTTCCCGCGCGTGGCCATCGACCGCACGAACACACCAGCATCCGCATGATGCCGCTGCATCCGAATCCGATCACCCAAAATCGCCCCACGGGTAAACGGACTCGACGGATCAACCGCAATTACCCCAACACTCTTGCCCGCTGTCCGCATCATCGCGATCATTTGATCCACCAGCGTGCTTTTCCCCGCACCCGGCGCCCCCGTAATGCCAATAATCACCGCGCGACCTGTATTTGGAAACAACGTCGCGCTCAATTCCCGACCGGCAGCCGTTTGATTCTCAATCGCCGTCGCCGCCCGCGCCAACGAACGCAGATCCCCCGCCACAATCTTGTCCCGCCAAGCCTGTATCAATACACAGAATACGGGAACGTCTCACCGGGGGGCGGGCTTCAGCCTGCGCGGAACTTTAGTTCCGCTATTTCCCGGATACGGAATCCCGTTCCTTCGAAAAGTCGTATTTTTAAGCCCTGCCGAATCAACAACATAAATTATTTGACCCTCCCAAATAAATCCCCCGAGAGGCTCTCCGGCCGCAGGCCCTTTTCATCCCTCGTTGCGGCGGCCGGAAGGGCCGTCGTGGG
>PMQB01000102.1 GCA_003169195.1 Bryobacterales bacterium | reverse complement strand
TTCGTCTTCTGCAAATCCAAAACTTTTTCTTCCACCGTGTCCTTTGCAATCAACCGATACGCGAATACCTGCTGCACCTGCCCAATGCGATGCGCCCGGTCCACCGCCTGCGCTTCCACTGCTGGATTCCACCACGGGTCCAACAAAAACACATAACCCGCCGCCGTCAAGTTCAAACCTAACCCGCCCGCCTTCAAACTAATCAAAAATAGCTTACAATTAGGATCATTTTGAAACCGCTCCACCGGTGCCTGACGGTCGCGCGTCGTCCCATCCAGATATTCGTACACCAAACCTTCTTCATCCAGATGCTTCCGGACAATCTTAAGAAAGCTTGTGAACTGTGAAAACACCAGCGCTTTGTGCCCTTCCGCCGTCACTTCCCGCAACTGAGCCAACAACACGTCCATCTTCGCGCTCGCTTCATCCGCGCGCTTCGCATCAATCAGTGCCGGATGGCAGGCCGCCTGCCGCAACCGGAGCAGCGCTTCCAGCACCTGGATCTTCGCCTTGCCCATCCCTTCTTTGGCGATCTTCCCTAACAAGGTATTGCGGTAATGCTCGCGCAATTCGTTATAGAGCTTCCGTTGTGGCGGCTTCAACTCGCAGTAGATGGTCTGTTCGGTCTTGGGTGGCAACTCGCGCGCCACTTCTTCCTTTGTACGCCGCAAAATGAAAGGCCGCAGAGCATGCGCCAGCAAACGCAAACTCTCTTCATTGATATGCCGTAATCCGCCGCCGCCAGCGATTTTAAAAACGTTGGCCGCATTCAGCATCCCGGGATTCAAGAACTCAAACAACGAAAACAACTCGCCTAAGTGGTTTTCCACCGGCGTTCCGCTTAACGCTAAACGGTGCGCGCCCTTCAACAAACGAACAGCCTTGGCCGATTCCGTCCCAGAATTCTTTACCGCCTGCGCTTCATCCAAAATTACGTAATCGAACTCAATATCCTTAAGCCTGGGAGCGTCCCGCCGCAGCGTTCCATAGGTCGTCAAAACGACATCAAAGCCCTGGAAACTATCCTCGTCGCGCTCCGCACCTGTATAGTCCAACACGCGCAATTCCGGCGTAAAGCGCGCCGCTTCTTCGCGCCAATTGAAAATCAGCGATCGGGGTACAACAACCAATGACGGTTGCTTCAATTCTCCCTTCAACCGCAATTCCCGCCGCGTCTCTAACAGCGCCAAAACCTGCGCCGTTTTGCCCACGCCCATATCATCCGCTAAACACCCGCCAAACGACATGCGCCGCAAAAATTCCATCCAGCCCAAACCTTCGCGCTGATAATCCCGCAACTGACCACGGAACCCCGCTGGTTGTTCAGCAGGCAGAATGCCCTGAAAGTTGGTCAACTGTTCACGCACGCGGAGAAATGCCGCATCGCACGAAACTTCGGGTTGTGCTGCTAACAGCGCGTCCAGCAAACCCGCTTGATTGCCTCGAAAACGAATGTGGCCATCTTCCGCCGTGCCCAAACCTGCCACTAATCCAATGCGCGCCAGCCACTCCTCCGGCAAAACGCCGTAACTGCCATCGCCCAAACGCACCGTGTTCTCGCCACGACGCACCGCCTCCAGCAATTCCGGCAACGCTGCTGTAGTCTCGCCATATTGCACTTCGCCGCGCAGTTCAAACCAATCCACGCCCGACGCCACTTCCATCCGGTAACTGCCCGGTTTGCGGAAGATCTTGCCTTCCGCTTCTACATGCCAGCCCGCTTCAATCAGTTTCCTGACAATGTTCGGCACCTTGTTGGTATGCGTGTGCCAACTGCCGTCTTCCCTGGGGTCAAACGTAGTAGGTTGCCGGAAACCAACCTCGCGTAGCGTGTTAGCGGCCGCTTCTTCCACATCCCCATTGCGCTTCACGAAGCGCCGGTTCGCCGAATCGTACACGCCGCGTCGTTTGTCTGTGCCAGGAACCATCGTGCCTTCATAATCGAAGATCAAATCCGCGCATACCTTTGCCTGTTGCGCGGCACCAGCGCGTGCGCGAATCTTCAACAATTTTCGGGGAACCGGTGCAACCTCTTCAAACGCCAGTTCCTGCGGCACCTTCAACGGCGGCGCTTCCGGCAGCGTCAACAACTCCGCCATTAACGCCTCAGCGTCTCTATCCGATGCCGTAATGCCGCCCGTTCGCCGCATGTGCCGTACCCAATCTGTTTGGGTATCGGGCGTCAACCGTGCCACTCTGTGGCCAATGAAAACGAAGCCTTCACAGACCAACGTCGTATCGGGCAATTCGACCCGCTCTTCACCCCTGCGCAAAAAACCCGTCACCGTCCAGCCTGTGATTTTCCGCTCGTTCATCTCCAGTTCAAAGCGCCACGGTTCGCCTTCATCCCATTCCAGCGGCGTCGGCGCAGCGGCCTGTTTCAATTTCTTGAGAAAGCATCGCCCTGTCCGCACAGCCTCTGGCAGAATCACCGCAGCCAGCGCGGGTGTAACCAAACTGGATGAAGGCAACTGCCCATACGCATCCGGATCGCCCCAGCCGTGATATTCGAATCCTCCGGCCAATAGCGATAAAATGCCCCGGTCTGTCGCCGGCAAGTTTCGCAAGTGGCCGCGCTTAATGCTAGCGCGGCTGGGTGCCGTGTATGAGCCATCGCTCTTGCGGTCGCGTGTTTCCAGTGCCAGCACCAACCCGCCGGCCACCATGCTCGATTGCACATCCACCTGATACACAATCTCGCGCTTGGCCGGCCAGTTGTCGTGCAATCGCTCGCGCAACACCTTGCTCATGATCAAGCTGTTGACTTCTTGTTTCCAAGCCGCGGGCTCGGCGGTCTTGGCCGCCCCTAATTTCGGAACCGCTGCTTCTGCCTGTGTGGCTTCTTCCTCATAGAACTCTTCTTCATAAGGCACCATGCCGTCATCAAGAATCAGTTCGGGCGAATGGGCCGCTTCTGCCAGATAACCCTGCGCTTCCGCCGCCAAAAGTGTGCCCCACAAATGCTTACAAGGCCCTTCTTTTTCGAAGAAAGGGCAGTCGCACCAGACAGTCAGAAAGGGCGCATCCCAATGCAGCGTAAGGCCGTAACGCTCTGCTCCAGTGACATCAGCCTGCACGTCGCGTGCGTCGCCACTACGGATGCGGATCAGGTGCTGCCAGTAATAGGTCTGCCCTCGCTGGCGGATGGCGGCGTTAAATTCACCCTCCAGTCTTTGCGATAGTTTCATCAGTTATGTTGCTTTGGGATCGTGCGGGGTTCTCTTCCATTGTAGGGCGTACCCGTCAGCCCGCTTTACAGGCACTCAAAATTTGGTAAATTCTAAGTAATCGTTGTTAATTTGCTTGCGTTTGGTTGCAACCCGGAGGTCAACCTAGGCATGAATCCAGAAAATCAAGTTCCTCTGTCTGTCGCCACTCCAGTGCCGCCCAGTCAGATCGAAAATCTCTGTCGCACGCTCGTGGCCGAACCTGACCCCGCAAAACAGCGCCACTATTGGAGCCTGTTGCAGCAGAGCGCCCCTTCTTCCAAGGCCCTAGACTTGGCTCTAAACTGCATCATGAACCCGTCCGCGCCTAATCGCGGTGAGGCCGTTCGTTATCTGCGCATCTGTTTTCCCGACCGCCTGCCCGGCCTGCTTGAGGCCTTTGCCCGCGATCCCGATGAAGAACTGCGCTATCAACTCTCCGAATTCCTGCGCGATTCCGATCAGGATGCCGCCGTCGGTATGAAGATCGGCATGTTGGGCAAAGCCACCCCCGAAAAGCAGGAAGTCCTTATCAAAGAAATCGCCTTGCTTGGAAACCTGTTTCACCTGGAAGCCTTAACCGGGCTAGATAATTTGGCCGGCGGCGATTCGGTCTTCTCCCGCGCCGCCGCTCTCCTGGCGAAACGCACTAAAACCCAGGCTGCGGGCAACTAGCACAACACCAATCTAGGCTCATCTTCTCCAGTCACCGCGAATCCTAAACCGAAACGGAAGCGTGAACGACCTCAATCGGCAGAAATTTCCTCCAACAGTTACCGGCACAAGGTCGCGGGCAAAAACACCATTCCCATCGCGCGACAATGGTTTTTGACCAAACCGACCCAAAAAATCTGCCTCGCCCTCATCTTCGGCGGCCGCTCCGGCGAACATGAAATCTCGGTTCGCTCCGCCGAGTCCGTCAAAAAAGCTCTCGACCCCGCCCGCTACGAGGTCTCCGAATACTTCATCGACAAAGCCGGTAAGTGGCACCCGAAGCCTATCCTTCCCGAACCCGGTGCGAACGGTAACATCGACGTAGTCTTTCCGTTGCTGCACGGAACTTTCGGCGAAGATGGAACCGTGCAAGGCTTGCTCGAACTCGCTGATCTCCCGTACCTTGGCGCCGGCGTTCTCGGGTCCGCTGTGTCCATGGATAAAGCAATTACAAAAAAGCTCTGCATGCAGGCCGGTCTACCCGTTGTTGAGCATCTAAGCCTCACCCGCGGTGAGTTCGATCCGAAAACCCTGAAGCTCCCATTTGATTTCCCAGTATTCGTCAAACCCGCCAATCTCGGCTCTTCGGTCGGTATCACTAAAGCGAAAACCCGCGAACAATTCGAAGCCGCTCTCGAGACTGCCTGCCAGTACGACAATAAGATCGTGGTCGAACGTGGCGTCACCGGTCGTGAGTTTGAATGTGCGGTCCTAGGCGGCGATCCCCCCAAAGCCTCCACTCCCTGCGAAATCATCCCATCGCAGGAGTTCTACACCTACGAAGATAAATATCTTCTTGACAGAGCTCGCATCGAACTGCCCGCTAAACTCACCGAAGCACAAACCAAAGAAATGCAGCGCCTTACGCTAGCCTGCTTTGAGGCGGTCTCATGCGAAGGCATGGGCCGCGTTGATTTTCTCCTTGAAAGCGCTACCGGGCAACTTTACATCAACGAGATCAACACTATTCCCGGTTTTACGTCGATCAGCATGTATCCAAAAATGTTTGAGTACGGCGGCATCAGTTACTCGCAATTGCTTGACACTTTGATTCAACTCGCTTTGCAACGTGCGCAAACACGGCAAGCCACCCAATACACCCGATGAAAATTCTGTGCCTTTTCGCCTTAGCCGCCAGTCTGGCTGTGGCGCAGACTCCGCCTGCCCAAGCGTCGCCGCCTACTCCGCAAACGGAAGATCCAGCGCACGAGCTAGATCCCTATCTCAAGCAATTCGTCAATGTGCTTTCTGCAGTTGACGCCAACTCCGCTGATCCAGTGCCTACTGAAAGAACCGTCTATGCCGGTGCTATCCCCTCCATGCTGCGCCAGCTCGATCCGCACACGCAGTTCTTTGATCCAGGCCAATTTCAGCAGCTAAAGCAAATGCAGGATTCCGAGCAAAAGGGTTTCGGCAGTGTTGTGTCGGTGCTGCCCGGTCAAGTCATTTTCTTGCAAACCCTCCCCGGCACGCCCTCCAATAAAGCTGGTATCCAGGCGGGCGATGAACTGATTGCCATTAATAACTACGCCATTCAATCGTTAGAGCCGAATCAGATCGTTGAATTGCTCACCGAAGCGCGCCAACAAAAAATCACCGCCTTCATTCGGCGCCAAGGTTTCTCCCGCCTCTTCCAATTCACACTCACCCCTGAGCTAGTCGACTCTCCCAGCGTCGATCGCACCTTCCTTCTCAAACCTGGCTATGGTTATATCCGAGTCGCCAGTTGGGATTTGCACACCGCGAAAGAACTGCACGATGCGATCGAGAAACTATCTCCTGACAAATTGAAAGGCCTCGTGCTCGATCTCCGCAATAACCCTGGCGGTGTCGTGAAAGCGTCTCTCGATGGCGCCTCGATGTTCCTCGAACCGGGCCAGCGCATTCTTACTGCACGCGGCCGTTCGAAAGAAGTCGATAGCGCCGATGTGCCTCGCAACGCTCAGCCGTACCATTTCGCACTGTCCATCATCGTCAATGAAAAAACTGCCAGCGCTTCCGAAATCTTTTCGGGCGCAATGCAAGATCACGACCGCGCCACCATCGTCGGCGAACCCACTTATGGCAAGGGACTCGTGCAGAGTGTGATGCCGCTCTCAAGCGGAGCAGGCTTGGCCATCACCACCGCTTTCTACTACACACCCAGCGGCCGCACCATCCAAAAGCCCTTGCGCAATTCGGCGCTCTCGGAAACGTTTGCCGAAAAAACCTCGCTGCCCACTTACAAAACCGACAAAGGTCGAACGGTTACCGGCGGCGGCGGCATTCAGCCCGATATTTTTGTCACTCCCGCACAACTCACCCGCTTCGAGAGTATATTAGATGCCAGCGGATTGTTAACTGCTTATGCCACTCATTATCTTGCGACTCACTCGCCTTTGCCCGACAGCTTCGAGGTAACTCCCGACTTGCTCGATGAACTCAAAGTAGAACTGGCTGCCCGTTCGATTCAGCCAGGCGCCGGTGAGTGGATTGACGAATCACGCTGGCTGAAATCGCGCTTGAAGGAAGAAATTGTCACTCAAGCACACGGCGTCGATAGAGGCGATGAAGTGCTGGCGCAGCGTGATCCGCAGGTACAGGCCGCCTTGCACGCTGTAGAAGGAAAGTGATTGTCATGAGGAAAGTTCATTGCGGGTTGCTACTTGCGTTCCTGGTTGTTCCAAGGGTTTCGCCCTGTTTCGCTCAAGAAGAAATCAAAATCGATGCCGCTGCAAAAGCTACGCCGTTCCCCCATTTCTGGGAGCAAATGTTTGGCTCCGGTCGTGCCATCCTAGCGTTGCGCGAGAGTTATCGCGACGATCTCCGTGCCGTCAAGCAAGTCACTGACTTTCGTTATGTCCGCTTTCATGCCATCTTCCACGACGAAGTAGGAGTTTACAACGAAGACGAACATGGCAACCCTATCTACAACTTCGCCTATGTCGATCAGATCTATGACGGCTTGTTAAAAAACGGCGTTCGTCCAATGGTAGAGATCAGCTTCATGCCCAAGAAGCTCGCCTTCAATCCCGACGCGCTGCATCCCTTCTGGTACAAGCAGAACGTATCTCCGCCTAAGAGCATGGAGCGCTGGGATGGACTAATCACCGCTTTCGGCAAGCACTTAGTAGAACGTTATGGAGAAGACGAAATCGCGCAGTGGTACTTCGAAGTCTGGAACGAACCCAATATCGATTTCTGGGGCGGCGTGCCCGCCCAACGAAGCTACTTTGATTTGTATGATCACACGGCACGCGCTTTGAAGGCTGTGAGTGCCCGAATTCGTGTAGGAGGTCCTGCTACCGCGGCTGCCGCGTGGGTCGACGATTTCCTCAAACACACTGCCGAAAAACAAGTGCCCGTAGATTTCGTATCGAGCCATGGTTATGCCGATGACACAGTGGAAAACCTCTTCGGTACCAATGAAGATATTCCCATGAAAGATCGCGTTTGCCGCGCCGTGGGCAAGGTGAAAGGTCAGATGAGTGCCGCCGGCAAATCAAACATTCCTTTGTTCTGGACCGAATGGAACGTGCCCGGCATGGATGGCGTCCGCGATACTGATTTTGTCGGCCCCGCGTTGGCGTACACCATTCGCGATTGCGACGGTTTGGCAGAAGCCCTTTCGTTTTGGACCTTCTCTGATGTGTTCGAAGAAGGCGGCCCTATTCCCCAGCCGCTCGAAGGCCACTTCGGCCTACGTGCCGAGTACGGCATTAACAAGCCCAGCTATTATGACTTCGCTCTGCTGCACCGCCTGGGAGAAACGCGCCTCGCTAACGACAATCTAAACGTCATCGTCACGAAACGAAAAGATGACAAACTGGTGATCGCTTTGTGGAATTATGTCGACCCCGATCAGAAAGGCGCACCTAAAAAGTATCGGCTCATCTTTGAAAATATCGGCTTCAACGGCGCAGAAATCAGCGAAAGCCGCGTAGATGATGACCACAGTAACACCTTGGCGGCCTACCGCAGCATGGGTAGCCCTCGCTATCCCACTGAGGCGCAAGTGCAGAAGCTCAATTCAATGACGGCTCTGGAATCTCCCAAAGTTCGACCGCTTAAGAACAAAGATTTGGATATCGAGCTCGGGACGAATGCCCTTGTTCTGCTTGAAGTTAGGCCCGGTATCGTCCGGCAGCACGGAACAAAACACAACTGATTTACGTACTACAAAAAGGAAGACATAATGGCGCAAACCGCAACTTCTCATCTTGGGCAGATTCACGCCCTACTCGCTAATAAACGCTACTCTGTTACCGACTTAAATGACAGCGTACTCAAAATTCAAGAACTGGAAAGCGGCATTTCGCTGCGCGCCGTCCTGGAAGGAGACATTCTCTTTTTGTCGCTCGTCTGCATGACTGTGCCGGCAACTCAACTCACTGCGCCTGTTCTGCGCAAAATGCTGGCGGCCGATAACGGCATCTCCACTTCGCACTTTCAGCTATATGAAGCTGGCAACGGTAACGTCTCTGTCACGCTCAACAACTTCTGCAAGTTGCTCGACTGTGGTCCGGAAGATGAGGACGACATCCTCTCTTGTGTTAGTTTTCTGTTGGCGGATGTCGTGCATGCCAAGCAGTTAATTGGCGCCGACCTGCACTCTGCATAGGAAAGGCAAAGAGTACAAAATCATGGCATTCTTTTCAGACATTTTCTCTCGCGCAGGCCGCGTGGCTCGCGGCGAAGCCAATCAAGGCATGAGCAGCATTGAAGACGCCACCTTCGAAACCACGGTTCGGCAGACCGTAGCCGATATGAAGACGGAATTGAACAAAGTGGTGCAATCGTCTGCCATGGCGCTGAGCAATTACAACCAGCTCGATGCCGAATATCAGAAGTATGTGAAGCAGTCGCAGGAATGGAAAGACAGGGCAGGACAGGCTCTCGACGCTGGCAACGAAGACCTAGCCAAGAAGGCCTTGGCCAAGAAAGCCGAGTCTGATAAGCAAATCGCTTCCTTGCAAACCGCTATCGATTCAGCGCGCCAAGCAAGCGAATCACTCAAGAATCAAGTCATCGAACTCAAACACAAAATTGAGGAAGGCGAGCGCACGGCCACCACGTTGGTCGCTCGCAAGAATGCCGCTATGGCGCAGCGCAAAGTCTCGGAAGCTCTAGCGGGCGTGGGCAAGGCCGATAACGCCTTTGCGCAGCTTTCTCATTTCGAACAATCGGTCGCCAAAGAAGAAGCAACCGCGAAGGCCTTTGATCAACTCGCCAGTGCGGGCAAAGATTCCAGTCTGGAAGCCGAGTTCGCTCAATTGCAAGGCCACACTGTAGACGCTGATCTCGAAGCCCTAAAGCGCGAACGTATGCAGCGAGTGCAGTTGCCAAAGGAACTACCGCCCGCCAGCAACCGCTAGCAGGCAAATCTCATGTTCTTTAATAAAAAACCCGCCAGCCCGCAACCCGATCTGGCGAACCTCAAGGTGACGGAGGCCCGTCTCGGAGATGTTCTCTCCGTCTCGGGCGCCGCACCCGATTTCAGCGATCTTGATTTCACCGTCGATCGCTGCGATCAAGTGGAAGCCGGCAGCCGCCGCTGGGTCGAGCTGACTGGACCTTGGCGCGATCACCGCGTCTATCTCGAAGTCCATAACGAAGACACGGTAGAAGTCTACGGCAACTTCGACGGCCGCCGCATCACACTGGATGAGCTGGGCCTCGCGGAAGCCGACCTCGGCGAGATCGATTCACGCCAAAATCCGGCCGATTTCCTCGATTTCGAAGGCAAGTTCTGGCTTTACCGGTTCAGCCGCGAAATGGGTGTTTTTAGCCAGGGCAACAACACTGGGCGCGGGTTCTATGCCTGGCAATTCCAGGAACAAGACGGCAAACGCTTTCTCAACATCAGAAAGTACGAAGGCGAACCGTTCGCCGCCGCCATCTGGACAAAACTTGAACCCACTGATGTGACCGTTTTTCGGAGCACTTAACCATGAAACGCCTGCAAGGCGCTCTCTCACTGTTCGCGATTGTCTTGATGGTCTCGTGTGCCGGAGGTTTGCCTCCGTCGGTCCAGCGGGAGATCGTTGACGAGAACGCCAGAATCACTTCCGACGAACAAGAACTGCAGCGCTCGCGCGACCGGCTCCAGAAAGCCATTGCGCAAGCGCCCGACCTGTTCGAAGCTGCACCAGAAGCTGATCAGTGGAGGGCCAACTATGGCGCTGCGCGCACCAAGCTCACGTTAGCAAAAGCGGATGCCCAGCAACTGGAGGGCCTGTCTCATGACCGTGGCAACGACCTAGAAGTGCGCGTGCGCCGCCTGCTTGCCGACGAGCGCGGCTTGCGTCAATCAGCGGAGGCAACCTGGAAAGCGCAAGAAGCCGCTGCCGGCAGGTGGTTGGCCTTCCGCAATGATCTCCCGACCTCGCTCGCCACCATGAATCGCGAGTACCAAACCATCCGCACTGTGGATCTGGCGCCACTCGCCAAGACAGTTGCCCAAGCTGAGAAAGACTGGCCCGCGAAAACACCCGATTTGGACGGTCGTCTGGCCAATCTTCGCGCAATCCCTCAAAAGGCAGAAACTGAATGGACCTCCACGGCCGCCGCGCGTCAAGATGCCGCTGCCGGAAAAGCCCGCGGCCAGCAAGTTGCGACTCTCATTGAAACCAACGGTCTTCTCACGCAACAAGCGCAGACTCTCACCGCCGCGCCCGCTGAGTTGGGGGGCCTTTGTGCCCAACTCTACGATTCTTGGGACAAGATCCTCACAGATCTCGATGAATCTCACTACGGCGTCGAGCCGCTCTACCGCGAACGTATCAAAACCGTGCGCACGCACTATACCGACGTCGCGGCAAAGAAAACCGAGACTCATAGCGAGGAACACTGGGTTAACGTGCCCGAGCCTTCGTTCCGTGCCTTGAAAAACGATTTGGGTATGGCCATCGCCCACAAGGACGCGGGGCATTTTGATTCCGAAGCACAAACCATCCCGCAGCCGCCTGGCTACTCGTACATCGCGACACCTGAGCAGGGCTCAAACCAGTATGGATACTGGACCCACAACGGCGGCTCCAGCGTCTGGACTTGGCTACCTGAGTACTTAATCCTCCGCGAGTTGCTCTGGAATCACGATTATCATCCCGTCGTTCTCAACGATTACGGTGCCTATCGCATGGCGCAACGCAATGGCACCAGCTATTACGGCCAACAGACGCCAAACAGCCCGCCCAAGTATGGCAGCCACGGCACTTTCACCCAGACGCATTACGCTAACAGCCGCTACGTGCAATCTGGCAGTTACAACGGATCCGCCTACGCCTCACGCGGCAACAGCAGCCCAAGTTCGGTTCGCCCCAGTCCTAGTTTTGGAAATAGCAATGAAGGTAGCAACAGCGCAGGGAAGCGCTTTGGCCGTCAACCTGGCTCGGCGCCTTCGGGCCAACGTTTCGGTCGACAAAACGGTGGCTTTCGCGCACCAAGTGGTGGCAGAGGATTTGGACGGAGACGGTGATTGGCTGAGTAAACCCTGTGCTATTTTTTGGTCGGCTGCTGGGGATTCGAATCCGGAACCTCTTGCACCCNNTGTCCTAATGTACGTGTGCTTGAATTCCCAACGGGTTCAAACGAGCCGCTCGGTGTCCCCAATGATGCGCTTTAGCGCGCTCGCCCGCGCCTTCGAAAATCAATGTGGCGCGCTTGTAAAGGGCAGCGTCTTTCACGCCAGAAAGGAGCGCCCGTTCCATGTAAGCAATTCCCTCGGCGCTTCGTCCCGCACAATGCAGCGCCCAGGCGAGCGCAGCTTGCGTGTTGAAGTTATCGCGGAGCTCAATATCCTTTTGCGCCCAGCGGACAGCCTCCTCTCCATTGCGCCGCACATCTGCGAAGAACTCGGTCAGGTGGTGATAATAGTGCACCTCGCCACGTTCCGCCGATTCCAGGTAATCGCTTAGCGCACGCTCGAAAAGTTGTTCAGCTCGGGTGCTCTTGCCATCCGCAGCATAAAGCTTCCCGAGCTTCTCGGCAACCTCAGGCTTGTTCACTTTCTTCAACACTCGCTCATAGTGCACCGCGCTCGCAAGCGCATCGCCCATCTGTTCCTCAGTCAGCCAGTAGCCTGAATAGGCTCGCTCGGCGCAGTTATAGTGCGCCAAGGCTTCGTCCACTCGCCCGCGGCCGAGATCGAGCAAACCACGCTGCAGTTCCACCCACGCAAACGATCGCATTTCCTTCGCCGTAATCTCGTCTTCCGCTTGCACATAGAGTTGGTCAGCTTTTTCGGCATTCCCCAGCTTGCCCTCAATGTGAGCAATCCGCGCCAGCACGTCCCAAGTTAAATCGTCAGCCGCCAATGCCTCCAGCGCCCTGCGCGCTTCCTGGTATCGGCCTTCCTGGAATGCCAAATCGGCCAGCAGAACCTGGCCTTGTCTTCTTCCCGCAAGCGCTGGCGCCATCGCCAGATCACGCCTCGTTTCGGCCAAACGGTGCAGTTTGAAATCCAGGTTGGCCTTCAGCAAACACAGATCTTCCGCGGGACCAACACATTCAATGGCCCGATCAATCGCCGCCTCAACGGCGCGAAGTTCTTTCAAGTTCCCGTTGAGAGAGCCGCGCGCGAACAATCGGTACACATAAAGAGTAGTCTCGCCGCTTTTCACCGGGACCGCGAACGCCGCGCCGCCCAACTCGGCCAAGTCAGCTTCTATACGTTTTAGGTCAGCTTCGTAATCGGATAGCGTATCCGGCGCGTTACCAGGGCTCGGCAAGATACGGAAACTCCTTCAAAAACTCTTTATCGTTCTTGATGGGATTTGGCGGGGTTTTGGGCTCGATCGGCGCTCCATCCCAGAGAGCTTGCTCGTTCAAGGTTTCAACGTGATATTTCTTTCCATTGAGCTCCGCTTCCATATCAAGGAACAGTGATAGGAAGCGCGTGGCCACCTGATCTTCCAAACGGCGCCCGAATGGCCAAGTGCCGGTGGTATCCACGTCAATGGCGCAGACGTTCGGCACAAATACCTCAAACGCGCGCCGCAACGGAATCCTGAGCCCTTTCGGATTCCACGAGTCGTTGGGCATATTCAAAGGCTGAAACAGCGTCTTCGCCACGCGTGGAAACGCCTCTACGACCGAGTTGTAGGTCCGGTGAATGGAGATAGGCGAATTGTCATGGTTAAACGAAGTTTTGAGCCCAAGCGCGCTGATCGACGGCCCAAATCCCCAACCAAGATGGGCCAACCGTTTCACAAAAACCGGCGCGAGCCAGAAATTGTTCGCCCCCATCTGACGGCTGTCTTCGCGCTCGCTCAATGCGGCGTCGGCAAAAGGTTGGCCGTCCGTATCGACTAGCTTGTAGTTCTTTAGTTCGTCATCCAAATCGAAATTTCGCAACAGGGCAACTGGATTCTCCGACAACAAGGGATGATCCGGAATACCCGCCACTTTCTTCGACGCCTTCAACACCCAGCTTTCCCCCCAGGTATTCACAATGCGGTCTGTTGCTGGTGTGTCCGTTAGGAAAGCGAGCGGAACCTCAAGGACGATTGCGTTGCAGTTATATCCTGCCCGCAAATCAAATCCCGTATACACGAAACGAAAGTTGCCGTTGGCGTCTCTCTTGTATTTATTGCCGTTCCACGTGTACGGTCCGGGTGGCAGATTCTTCTTTGTCTTGTATCCGACCTCCGGTTCGGCGGGATTGAAATTGAAGAGATCATTGCCCTCCAATTCGAGGAGCGTTTTCGGAATGGGCAATTCACGGCCATCGAGCATCGTGTGCGGAACGTGATAGAACTGCGGCGCATAGTTAATCGAGCGGAAGAATCCGGTCAGATCGTTAAAGAACCCTTCCTCTCTGCCGCCGATAAATGCCTTGATCACGTGGCCGTCGGGTGTTTTGATCTCGCTGACCTTGTTCGTTTCGAGCGTTGCGGTAAAGTTGCCCGCCTTGTGAAAATTCAGAAACTTGAGGTGAACTCGTTGATCGCCATCAACATTCACGCGTATCTCTGACGCTTTGAAATTTCCTAGATACTTTTCCTTGACGGCCTCTACATACTTCAGCAGCGATTCAAGAGTACGTCCTTCCGAATCCGGCCACGTCACCCTAGGCGCCGCATGGATCTGCAAGCGATAGAGAATATCGCTATCAAACACTCCGGTTTTGGGCACGGAGGCGAACGTGAGCGCGATGTACACCCTTTCGCTGCTCGCCTCGCTGTTGACAGGAAAGCCGAAAAGATCGTACAAATCGGCGGCACTTACGTCAATGTCTGAAAACCCAGAATTGACCGCATTCGGATCATTATGATCGGCCATCTAGCATCTCCTCAAGGCTGCTACTCGGCTTACGAAGCAAGTTTCGAAAATTATTCCAACCGAAGTAACTCAAGATTCAACGGACACAAACTGACTACATTATCATCACGCACACCGGAGTGGGAGCGCCATTGGTGCGCCGACGATCATCGGCTGCTAGCTCGGCCTACGGCCTTTCGACATTCCTTTTCTTCTGATCACTTATCAAACCCGGCAAGTCGGTGTTGGTTCGACTTTGTCTCTGTCTTCGAGTGTCGCTCTGGCAGATGGAAGTCAATCGATGACCTTAGTACGGTCGTGCGCCAATCATGTTCCCCGGAGGATCATAATCGCAGACCCATATGTCCCGCTAAGCGTCGTGGGCGGTTGCACATCCTACATATTTGGTCTCCCGCCAAACTACTTGTGTGTAGTGGTAGCATTTAAGGCTTGGATTCATGCAGGTGTTCTTTTCGTAATCGAAATTCTTAACCTCGGCTGCCCACGATGAAACGATAAACCCCGATTTGGCGGACCCAGGCGGTCCGGCGTAGGCAATGTTCTGACCTGGAATGCCCTCCATTCTTGATTCGTCTATAGCTGCCAATGTATCGGCCCAGCGCTGTGCTTTAGTGGCTAACTGAGAAGACCACATCAACGGGGGAACTCCGGGAACTTGTCTGGCGGCGTTGTGAGCGCTTAGCATCTCGGCTGCAAATTCAGAAACTTCTGGTGGCTTCGGAATTTCGTGTAGTGCAGGCGGTGTTAGCTTTGGGGCGACCTTGGCAGCGGGTTTCGACTCCGCAGGAGCCGCGGAAGCTGGAGCGGACGGCGGCGGCACGGCCGCCTCTTCGTGCGGCAAACGCGACCGTAACGTTCTCACTTCCTCTTTGAGGCGGTCGTTGCTCTGATTCAGCTGCTGGTTGAACGCGCGCAATTGAGTGTTCTCCCTTTGTTTAAGAAGTCCGTACGTTCCTAATGCAGCCAACGCATCTGACGCCCCGAGCTAAACCCAAGCAGTGCCTGGAGCCCCCAAAATACTCCCCACGAGGCCGCTACAAAAGCCGTAGACATCCTGCATCTCCCTTTAGAAAGGCGTTCCACTGAGTGTCACATCCCCACGTTTGTCGTGGCCCAAACGAAGTGGTTCCGCTTCAGATTTTCGTACTTCATTCTCGGTACGGACGGCATCGCCATCGCTATCCTGTCCGCCGTGGTACCAGATGCTATCTACATTCCCGAGTTCATGGCCGAGAACATCCGCTAGGGTTGTAACGAGTGGTTTTCCATTTGAAGACAACGAAGCATTCAACTTGGCAATCGGGCCTGACGTTAGTTCAATAGACGCGCCATCCGGGCTCGTCCAGCCCGGGGAAGTGTCTCCTTTTCCAGAGCCAATCTCTATCGGGAATGGAGTATCGCTGCCGAGCGTGACCCCTGGGGCTTCAAAAGAGATGGTCACACCACGTTGCGTGTCCGCAACTATTCCGGAGACCTTGTTTGCCACCGCGCCAAGTGAACTAAAAGCTGGACCCTTCCCATCGGGTCCACCGGAGAGGATCCCTACATAGTGTTTGCCGGATTCCTTGTCAACGTTGTCATAAAGGTAGGAGCCAGCGCTTTTGCCAACCGCCGTCTTGAGCGCCGCCAGTTGTCGTGCTCTCTCCTTTTCGCCGCCGCTCAACTCAACATATTTCCCAGTTGGATCAACAAATCTCAATGGATTGCCACGGACGTAGGCGTACGCATTCCATTGCTGTGGATCAAGCAACTTCTGCCTCATAATGCCCACTGGATCGGGCGACGTAAACCGTCCCAACCCACTGCCGTAATATCTGGCCCCAAAGTAATCCAGCCCCGATTCGGCATCGCGTTCCTTGCCGGTAAACTGATCGTTCATCACATCACTAGACAGCGCAGGGTCGTCAGGCACCTCTCGGCGGATCTAGTGGCGGTCTTGAGCGATTAAGCAGGCGCTTCCGAAAGAGCCAGATCCCTACCGTGAGGGCAAGGAGCGTGGCCTCTTGCAAAAAAAAGGCTTTGGCGTGCCAAGGCTCCTCCTGGAGTAAGAATGTGTCACCCCATGGAACTAGACGCAATTTGCTTGAAACGTGGCTGTACCAAGCCAAAGCTGCCTGAGGACCTCCTGTTGCGAGCTTCTCAACCGTGTACCCAATGAATATCGCCCAGTACGTGACGAGGAACCAGAGCAAGGTTGTTAGAGTAACCTCGATGGCTTTGGCGACAGTCGATCTCATTGGGGCTTCGTGGTCGGCTGAATTGTTTTTTGGAAAACCGCCGCATCATGGTTGAACACACTGGCGAACAGGTAGTGGCTCATGACGCCCGAATGTTGGTCGAGGTTTCGCATCCAAGCACGTTCAAAATCGTTCGAAAAGTCAGCGTACGTATCCGACAGGCCCAGCAAAAAGCCAGTTGGATCTTTACTGAGGAATCCGTTGACGATGCCCGGGTTGGTATCGCCCGTGAATTGGTGCGCCATTTCATGTGGAAGGTCCGTACCGTTCGGAGCGACAAAGGAGACTGCTGTCGTTCCGTTTCGTCCAGATTTCCCTCGGTCGGTCAGCACCTCGTCTGTAACGGCTACGTTCCGAGCGCCCGCCTTTATGGCGCTCTTGCTGACCGAAATGTTATCTCCATTCCTCGTCACCGAGCCTTCCGTATAGGTAACCTTTAAGTCTATGTCGGCATCCCCGTATTGGTCCTTCGCATTCTGCAGTTGATTCTTTTCAAAGGCTGTTTTTTGAGAGTCGCTAAGGCCCTTGTCCCAGATCACATTGACATTTACGGTGACGCAGTGCTTGTCCTGGGCACAAGCCGCCGCGCTGACCTCTGCCATGCCACTTGGATCGATATAGGCAAGTGGATTACTTCGCGCGTAGGCATACCTATTCCACGTCTGCGGGTCCCAGATCTTGGCGCTTGCTGTCAACGGATCTGGACTCGTAAACCTACCCAGCGCACTCCCGTAGTACCGCGCCCCAAAGTAATCGAGGCCCGATTCCGAATCCGTTCCTTGCCGGTAAACTTCTCACTCACCGAATCATTAAACGGTCCCCAACGCAAATCCCGTCCCGCCGTATTCGCCGGGATCTCCTCCCCAAACGGCAAATAATCATGCCGCGCCACCGTCGCCGCACTCGCATCCGTAATCAACCGCGCCGTCCCAAGATGATCATAAGTCAAATAACAAGTAGTGCAAGGAGACGGATTCGCCACAGTCGAATACTCCGCCGCCAACTCACCCATCGCATCATACGCATAAACCGTAGTGCTCCCAGCTCCGCTTTTCGTTCTTGTAAACCATGCCTCGTCAGACTTATGAATCTGCGAAGACTCACAAAACCATAAGTAATACTGATATCGTTTTGGAACGACCAATTCAGGGTGAGCGCTCGCTTCCGGGCTGCCGATTACACCACCTTTGTGTGTACTTGTGTTTCTACAAGCGACGTTCAGCAATTTTTACAGCAGCAAATGGATTTGCATCTTTGACGCACTTCGACGGCTGTGGAATCGACGATGATTGCGAGCCTTATGTAAATTAGGCCGCGGAACCGAGTATTGGACTCAATGCTCCGGTAAGGGTAGACCCCAACTTCTATAAGTCTGCGAGTCTTTTTGGTCGGGCTGCCGGGATTCGAACCCGGGACCTCTTGACCCCCAGTCAAGCGCGCTAACCAAGCTGCGCCACAGCCCGAGAGCGATCCCGGGAGCGCAGTTCGTTCGGACGCACGCGGTTCTTGTACGTCGGCGTGCGTCCGAACGATCTACGGCCGCGCCGTATTAGCGGCGCGCCTTCTTCTTTGCCGGAGCTTTCTTCGCGGCGCTCTTCTTTGCTGCGCTCTTCTTCGCGGCCGGACGGGCGCCGCCAACGGCGTCCTTCAAGGCCTTGCCCGAAACGAACGCCGGCACTTTGCGCGCGGCGATGCGAATTTTTTCACCGGTCTTGGGGTTACGGCCCTCGCGCGCCTTACGGTGCCGAACGACAAAACTGCCGAACGGAGTTAACGCGACGCGGTCGCCTTTTTGGAGCGCCGTCTTGATCTCATCGAGAAACAAGTCAACGATCTCGGCCGCCTGACGTTTGGATAGATCGGCTTCGGCGGCTATGGAATCGACTAAATCGGCTTTCGTCAAACCTAAAATCTCCTCAAGCGGCACGCGGTAAGAAATCGGGGATGGGACTGGCCGCCTGGAAAGTGGATATACGCACGACGCGCACCCGCTCCTCCCCCAAAAGCGCCGAAAAGCCCTTATTTTCCGAGGATTTTCGTCGCTGCGTGGAGCGCCAGCGCGTAGGACTGGGCGCCGAAGCCGGAGATGCTGCCGATGCAGGCCGCCGCCGTCACGCTGATGCGGCGCTCCGGTTCTCGCGCGGCGATGTTGGAAAGGTGCACTTCGATGACCGGAATCGGCACCGACGAGATTGCGTCGGCGATCGCGAGCGAATAGTGGGAATATGCCCCGGGATTCACGACGATGCAGTCGCAGGAGCTTCTCGCTCCCTGGATGGCGGTCACGATCTCGCCTTCGAGGTTATACTGAACGCACTCGACCTCGATCCCGAGATCGCGCGCAACGGCGGCCAGGTAGTCGTCTACATCTGCTAGAGTCTGCGTTCCGTAAATGTCCGGCTCGCGCTCTCCTAAAAGATTGAGGTTCGGACCGTGAATCACCAGCACGCGCATACGGGGGATGCTTCTGGAAGGAAAAGGCTGCAACCTCGGACGAGAGCGCGCTATGCCCGATCTCTTAGTCATGGCGTCGGCGCCCGACGCCGGAATCGCGATCGTCGCCGCCGTTACGACCGGCTTGCTCGCGGAAACGCGCGCCCGCCACGATTTCTCGCCCTCGGTCACGGCGGCGGTCGGCCGCCTTATGACGGGGGCCGTGCTCTTGGGAGCGGGGCTGAAAGAGGGCGAGCGCTTCTCGCTGCGCGTCACGGGCGACGGGCCGATCGGCAGTCTCACGGCTGAAGCCTGGCTGGTCGCGCCGGGCCGGCTTGGAGCACGCGGCTACGCGCGCAATCCCCATGCCGACGTACCGCTCACGCCGGCGGGAAAGTTCGACGTGGCCGGCGCGATCGGCGCGGGAACGCTTCACGTCACGAAATCGCACGAATCCGGCCAGCCCTACGCCGGCGTAGTTCCGTTACACTCGGGCGAAATCGCCGAAGACCTCGCGTCGTATCTGGTCAATTCCGAACAGATTCCCAGCGTCGTCGCGCTCGGCGTTTTGGCGAACCCGGCCGGGATCGTGGCCGCGGGGGGCATCATCGCTCAGCTCATGCCGGGCGCCGCCGACGCGACGATCGAAGCCCTCGAGCGCAACGCCCGCGAAATGCCGGCGGTGACGCAGCAGATCGTCGACGGCGCCGACGGTGAAGCACTCCTGGCGGCGGTGACGCGTTCGCTCGACCTCAACGTGTTCGGCGACTTCTCGATCGCGTTCGATTGTCGCTGCACCCGCGAAAAGGTCGAGTCGGCGCTGCTCGGGTTGGGCCGCGACGAACTCTCGAAGATCGCCAGCGAACAACCGCACACCGAGGCCACGTGTTAGTTCTGCAAGCGGCAATACGTGCTGAGCGCGAGCGAAGTGCACGCGCTCGTTTCGCGGCTCGACGCTCGCGGTTGAACGCATTCGGCGGCCCGGTCACGCCCTGAGGGCGGCCGGGCCTTGTACCGAGGGGGAACTCAAGCGCGCAGGCAGGGTTCAGCTTCGCTGAACCCGTGGCGTTTGCG
>PMQB01000626.1 GCA_003169195.1 Bryobacterales bacterium | reverse complement strand
CGCCGAAGGCTTGGCCTTGGCAAATCGGGTGATGGACGGTCCACGAAGGTATCACTTCTACGGTCAACTGCAGTCGCTGCTCACTAGTCGTTCCGAGCTCCTTCAGGCTATGGGCAAAGATGCAGACGCCGTCCGAGGTTACGAAGAGGCGCTCGGCTTCGCAAAGCAACTCCATTCTTGGCGCGCGCTGTCGCAGATTGGCGGAAAGCTTGCGACAGCCTATGAGCATCTTGGTCAGCTAAGCGGCGCTCTTTCCGCCGTCGATCAAGCCATCGAAGCGAATCAGCACAATCCCGAAGAAATGTTTCTGGTACCGGGCAACCTTGCCATTAAGGCTCGTATCCTCAGAGAAATGGGACGGAAGGCCGAAGCTGAGGACCTATACCTGAGGGGAATGCAGGTTCTCGATCTGATGCTCCAACATGTGCCAACGCCAGAAGTCGAACGTCAGGTTCTTTCCGAACTTGGCGATCTGTACTCCGGCTATTTTGCACTGCTCGCCAATGCTGGCCGCTATAACGAAGCGTTTGAAGTGATCGAGAAGGCACATGGCCGTATTGAGGCTCAGCAGATTCGGTTCGACCACACCGAACTTCCGCACCAGCCCACAGCCGATGATTTGCAAGTCCAAGCATTGGTAACGGAGCTTGTGCGAGGAGCCAAGAACCCAAACCGCGCAGATCTCCTTCGGGACGTCCGTTCAAGCCAAGCGGCATTCGACGCTACTTCGCGGCACGCTCCAACAAGTCTGCGCGATCTGCAATCATCCCTCAGGACTGATGAGTTGCTCGTCGAGTACGTCCTATCAGCACCGCAGTCGTTTGCCCTGGCAATCACTTCGTCTTCTGTAACAGTTTTTCAGTTGCCCGCGCGATCTGTTCTTGAACGAGAAGCCAGGCAGTATCGAAGTGCCATTGTCAAACACAAAACGGATTCCAACCTGGCGCAGTCCGTATATAAGGATTTGCTGAGTTTCACATCGAACTACGCAAACGCAAATTCACTGATCCTTGTTCCGGATGGGAACCTTAACCTGCTACCGTTCGCCGCCCTTAAAACATCTGACGGAAAATATCTCGTCGAAAGCAAAGCAATCTCTGTCTCCCCAAGTGGCACTGTCTTGACCTTGCTACGCAATCGACCGCGGAACCAAATCGCCGCGTTACCGTACCTGGGCGTCGCCGCCTGGGCCACGCCAGCCAACTCCGCCAAATGGGTCCTTCGTTCTGGTTCGCCAGACTCGTCGACAAGAGACCTGGCGCCACTTCCACAATCCCGCACCGAAGTGGAGAGTATCCGGGCTGTGCTGCCAGCTCCGGCTACACTGCTCATTGGCGGCCAAGCAACCAAACAGACTTTCGAACGCCTACCGCTGGGTAACTATCGCGTTCTGCATTTAGCCCTTCATGGCCTGACCGATCCAGTATTCCCTGATCATTCGGCTCTGGCTTTCGCACCGGCGGGCACCGACGACGGTCGCCTCGAAGCGCGCGATATCCGCAAGCTCCGCTTAAATGCTGACTTGGTCACCCTCAGCGCCTGCAACACCGGCGTGGGTCCTGTCGACCCGTCCGGCGTCGATAGCCTCGTGACCTCATTTATCCAAGCTGGCGCTAAAAGCGTTGTCGCTACGCTTTGGGAACCTGAGGATCGCGCCGCCAGCGAATTTATGAAATCGTTTTACGGAAATGTAACTAAACTGGACGAAGCAAACGCCCTGCGCCAGGCTCAGCTCACTTTACTTCGACTCGGAGTCCAGCCCTACGATTGGGCGGGCTACGAAGCCGTCGGCAATACCGAACATGCTCTCTTTGCAAACCAATGACACTCACTGAATCTCAACGACGAGACATACTCGCGCGAATCAGTCGCTTGGTCGGCGACAAGTTCTATGACCCCACCTTCAAAGGGCATGATTGGCCGGCTTTGGTGGAAACTCACCGCGAGCAGATCTTGAGGCAAGCGGATCGCCTTCAGTTTGCCGAAGCCGTCAACGAAATGCTTCGCACCCTCAAGACGAGTGGCCTCGGCCTTATCAGCGAACAAAGCAAGATTACTTCCAAGAATTCGATTAGCGCGACGTTCCACCAGGCGGAAACAGAGTACGGTCAGCGATGGGTGTTTCAGGATGTTCACGCTGGAGGTCCCGCCGCCCAAGCGTCCATCAAATCCGGTGACGTCTTAATTTCAATCGGCGGCACCGAGATATTCGCCCCTGCTGATAAGCCGCTGTTCGCTATGGGCCAATCGCACGATCTGGTTGTAGGGAGAGTCGACGGCACGGCCAGTGTTCGGCTAATCGCACCTGCGGCCAAACATCGCGGCAATCCATGCGCCGAGCCAGAAATGATCACTGTTCAGTTCCAGGATGGCGTCGCCATTGCCAAAGTCCCTCTCTTTCCCGGAAAACTTGGCATCGATTTTGCCGCCAAGATCACCGAAGTATTTGGCACAACGTTGGCGAAGGCAGAACGGCTCGTTCTCGATTTGCGGGGGAATCCCGGCGGCGGTGTTGGTTGCCTCAGGCTCATGAGCATTCTGACACCGGACAGAAAGCCGGTTGGATTTAGCGTTGATCGTGTCACTAGGTTGCGGGGGTACGATCAAAGCCAGTTCGCGCGCTTCGGCGAAATACCCAAGTCCAAACTCGCAGTCCCGTGGCTTGCTCTTCGTTTCCTCGGCAAGAAATCCGTGGTTCTTGAGACCGAAGGCCTCGGTGCTAGACCATTCCACAATCGGGTCGTCGTGCTGGTGAATGAGCACACAACGTGCGCCTCGGAGATGGTGGCTCTTTTTGCGCGCGAGGAGCTTGGTGCAACAACCGTCGGCGTCGAGACACCAGGCAGGTTGGTAAGCCATTCTGGTTTTAAGCTGAGCCAAGGATTCACCCTCGCGTTGCCCGTTGCTGCCTACGTCAGCTGGGCTGGCACAAGCCTCGACGGCGTCGGTCTGAAACCAGATCTGATTGCCGATTGGTCATACGGCGATGCGCGCAATGGAATTGACGCACAACTCGACCAAGCGAAAGCGTTAATTTTCGCCGCGGCTCATCAAGGCTAAGCCCTCTCACGAGCTGAGTCCTTCAGTATACTGAGATGTTAATTGCCCGAGCGGAAGCAATGACATTTGCCTCCTTGCGGAGGACGAGGACAATTCTGGGTGGCCATTACAATTGCTTTATTAAATATGAAAGGCGGCGTTGGAAAGACGACGCTCGCTGTCAATCTAGCGTGGCACTTTCATCAGAATGAGGAGAAGAATGTTCTGCTCGTTGATCTTGATCCGCAGTTTAATGCGACGCAATATGTAATGGACTTCCAAGCATTCCAAACCCAGCGAAAGAATGCTGGCACGATTGCCGATCTTCTAATCGACCCGCCCCAACTAAATGCGCGCCTGAAAAAAATACGTCTTAACCCAAGACTCGCCCTTCATACGATAGGCCACAACGGTAACGCCAAATTTGATTTACTGCCGGCGGAATTGAATCTGGCGTGGTTGGTCAAAAATCCAGCCCAGAGTGATTTTCGTTTGGAAAAATTGCTAAAGAAAATCCGAGACGACTACGACTACATTTTCATCGATTGCGCACCGACAGACTCAGTCCTTACGACGATGGCGCTGACGGCATCAGACTATTTGCTAATTCCGATGCGACCTGACCGCTTCTCAATACTTGGATTCACTAATCTGAATGAAACAATCGAAATTTTTAAAGAAAATTGTCCAAATCCTCACAATGTAAAGGTTCTGGGAATTGTTTTCACTCAAGTCTCGGTTGGCTCAACAACCGAACAAGAGGCCATGAACGTCATAAAGGCGGCTGCGCAGAAAGAAGGAACTTACCTCTTTTCTTCACAACTTCAATATTCGCGGTCTTTTAATCGCTCCATCAAGGATCAAACTCCAATCTTCGGAACTGACTACGCGCAATACCCAACGAGACGCGCACCCGCTAAAATCGCTGCCGAGATTGAGTCCAGAATCACAGCGCTGACGGCGGCCGGTAAGGGAGCAAAGAAGAAATAATGAAAAGTTCAAATGTACATGCCATTCTCAGCGAATTACACAAATTGCTCAGCAACTATAGCGCGGAAGACTTTATGCAGGCGCGCGATTACAGAGGTACTTCTGTCAACTTGAGGGATGCTTTGACGGCACTCGCCGGCGAGGCTCGGCACGATTTCGGAAAAGCTGCTGCTAGACCAACACCGATCGCACAGTCGCCACAATCTGCCCAAAAATCACCAAAGGCCCCCACACCGGGGCTGACCGTCATTTCGGAGATTGCAAACGCGCTAAGGAATAGCGATCAATTTACCACCACTTCTTCAATGTTGGAATATGCAAGGTCCGTAGGTCTAAACGTTCAAGCGCGTCCGAAGGAAAGTCGCGAAAGGCTTTCCAGACGACTTGCAGAAGCTATATCACTCGCGAAAGAACCAAAACGCTCACAGATTCTCTCTGACTTTGGCATCGAAGTGGATAACCAGACGCAAGGCTGGATTGATGTTATAAAAAGTCGTCGTTCATGAGCATTACTCCCAGAGCCGCGGAACTCAAACGGCAAATCGCGGTCTATTTAAATGACGTTACTTCAATTTTTGCTGAGTCTTCTGGAAAAGCCCTCAGTAGCTCCGCTTTTGCAGAAATTTATCACATAGCACTCTCTGCCGATACAGTTTTGCACGGTCTGGCGAGACCTAAACTACAACCCAAGCTAAACGCCGCAAGATCCATTGTCCTGCGGTTGCCGTTACTTGTTGGCGTCGGACAGCAGTCCATTGCGATGGTCGAACTACGGAGATTTCTTGAGCTAACCTGCTGGACTATTTATTTCAGCGACCATCCAGTGGAGTGGCAGAGCTTTAATGCACCATCTGGCATTGGGTTTGCCCGAGACACCCGCAAGCCTATCTCATATGCGGCGCATAGAGAACTTGGACACTACGTGGAGTACGCGAGGGAGTTGATGGATACCGAAGAATCTGGTCTCGCCGTTGCTGCAGTAGGTGGACTGAAGCAGGTATCCCATGACCTGAATGCGGCGGTTCATGCTGGACAGATCGCAAGATCTGCATCGCTGAAACTTCCACATGACAACATCTCCGAACCCGAATTGCGAAAGTTCGCCGCGATAGCGCGTAAAGTGTTCTTGAATTCGTGCATTGTGCTAGCTGCTTACAACCGCAAACGGTTTGACGGCTTAAGCGCCGCTGGAAGAGCCCATTTTGATTGGCTTGTTGGCGCAGCGATTCGTAAAAAGATTAGACAAGGGCCTTTCGGGCTGCCGACGGCGTAATCCTAATTCAGACATCAGTCCGATCACTCCGAGCGCTCGCAAGTTTTACATCTCCTTTGCCAAACAACCGCCGCAACACATACCCAAAGCTATTTCGAGCAAACCGGAAAGTTCATTTTCGAAAAAAATGTGCTGAAATCGCATTTTGTTTTCGGTTTTTGCTTTGAAAAATGCCTCTTAGTAATTAGAGGCAGTGAATGACGAGCAATGACAACGAATGAACAAATCTCGGCGGACGCGCAGCGCATCATCCGCGTGATCGGGGCCGATCGTCTGACAACTGTCCAGGCAGCATCCGTATTAAAACGTAGCCCCGGTACGCTTCATCGCTGGCGGCGGATTGGTTACGGCCCTCCCTACTACGCGCTTGGGAGACAAATTCAGTATTCTGCGAAGGAACTGAAGGAATGGTGGGAAAAACAGCGGCGCCAACCAAGCGCCGCATAGTGGGAGACAAAAACCGTCCAATGGCAATTAACAAAAAACCTAATCCGACCGTTCTCACAGTTGTTGAAGTCGCCAAGATTCTTAGGATCGGAAAGATTTCCGCCTATCAGGCGATCGAACGTGGCGAGGTCCCGTCGATTCGTATCGGTCGGCGAATTTTGATTCCCAGATTTGCGCTCGAACAGTTGCTGACTCGTCCTTCAGCGCCCAAGCAGAAGGCTGACGTTTTGCGTTAAGTTGAGGCAACATGCGAGGGCACGTGCGGAATTATCAACTCAAAACCGGCGAGAAAAGGTGGGCAGCCATAGTCTACCGCGGCAAGCGCGTCGCGAAGAACGGCGGGCTTCAGGACGCCTATCGGTGGATTCGCGGGTTCCATACACAAAGGGCCGCACAGAACGAACTGAACAAGCTCCTCCGTTCACTCGACGACGGAACTTACGCCGAGGCGTCGAAACAAACGCTAGCTGAATTTCTTGAGCGTTGGTTGGCTACGGTCAAACCGAACTTGGAGGCAAAGACATTCGAGCGTTACAAAGAAATAGTTGATCTAAACATCAATCCTAGGCTCGGGGCCATCCAGTTGACGAAGCTCCAACCCCAGCAGCTCTCAGAGTTCTATGCCTGGTCCGCTAGTTCTGGGAATAGACGCACTAAGACCGGCCTCAGCCCGCGCACCGTTCTACATATTCATCGCCTCCTTCGTAAAGCGCTTCAGCAGGCGGTCATCTGGCAAGTCCGGCCCACAAATCCCGCAGCCATGATTCAGGCTCCTCGCGCGAAAGATAAAGAGATGAAGCCGGTGGAAGAAGATCGGGCAGGCTGGTTGATTGAAGCGGCCGAAAATACTGATCTCTATCTACCAATCCTGACTGCCCTGTACACCGGAATGCGGCGAGGTGAGATTCTGGGCCTCCGCTGGACAGATCTCGACTTGGACAACGCCCGGCTAACGGTAAAGCAGTCGCTTGGTCAAACTCGCGCCGGCATTCATTTTAAGAAGCCTCGGCGCTCGGCAAGAATGATCCATTTGTGCTCACTTAGACTGACCCTCACTAAGAACACGATTTGCCGAAGGGCAAGAAATTAGGCCAGCCATATCATCCGCGCCGAAGGCGGGCGGGTTGTTCTTGCATCATCCGCGCCTAAGGCGCGTAAGGCCCTCGTGTCGCAGCAGGAAACTGCCAGTCGTGGCGAAAAACGAACCAACGCCGAACGGCGGTCGGGACCAGTCGCGAAACATTGCCCGCGGGCAAGAATCGGGCTTGCACGGCACCAAGGCGCTACCCAACCAGGGGTGGTGCTGGGTCACTTTTGCCGAGCAAAGTATGGTCATTTCTCGCAAGTGCCGAAGTTAAGAAGCCGAAGAACAAGAAGTCGAATCGCACCATTGCGCTTTCAGAGACCCTCATCGACGCGTTCAAAGAACATCGCGAGCGCCAGGATAAAACGAAGGCGCTGTTCGGCCCTGACTACCCGAAGCATGATCTTGTGATCCCGCTCGCGGACGGAACTCCCTGGCCGCCAGATCGCTTCACTGACGACTACATAGCGTTTACGCGCAGTGTGACCGCGCGCGAAATACGCTTCCATGATTTGCGGCACACGCACGCGTCAGAGCTCCTCCGCCGCGGCATTCCGCTGAAGACCGTTTCTCAACGTCTAGGGCACGCGAACCCTACGGTGACGTTAGATATTTACGCGCACGTCATGAGCGGTGATGATGAAAAAGCCGCCAAAACCACGGAAGACATCTATAAGAAGAAGTCAAAGAAGAAAGCGACAAAGGGGGCGAAATGAATCTGGCATTTGCACCACATTTGCACGGGGCCAAAATCTGCTGTTTTGGCGGCTCAAGCTCAACTGAGCTAAGTCCTTTGTTATCTGGCGGTGAGGGTGAGATTCGAACTCACGGAACCCGTAAAGGTTCAACGGTTTTCGAGACCGCCCGATTCAACC
>PMQB01000402.1 GCA_003169195.1 Bryobacterales bacterium | reverse complement strand
CTGCAGTTCATAGCCTTGGCCTGCCGTTGGTTGCCCCGTCATCAGCCGTGACGCTTCCACCATGCCCGCTAAGCCCGCCAGCAATCCAGCAATCGCATACACCGACACCAAATGAAACTTGATCGGCACGCCCGCGTAGTACGCCGCACTTTGATTACTGCCAATCGCAAACGCATAGCGCCCCAGCTTGGTATGTTCCAGCACAAAGTGCATCAACACCGCGCACACCGCCAGCACCCACAATGAAAAAGGAACACCCAACAAATTGCCGTCGCCTAAAAACGAAAACGCATCCGGAATTTCATGCACCGGCAACCCCTTCGATTTCACCAGCGCCAAACCGCGATACGCCTCAAGCGTACCCAGCGTCACAATAAACGGATTGATGCGTAATTGCGTAATCATCAAGCCATTCAGCAACCCGCACAGCAAGCCCACACCAATGCCGATAAAAATCGCCACCGGGATCGGGAAGCCTGCCTTAATGGCCATCGTGCCAAACAGTCCAGCCAGCGCCAGGCTCGACCCCACCGATAAATCAATCCCGCCCGTAACAATCACCAGCGTCATCCCAAGCGCCATCAAATTGATAACCGCCGTTTGCCGCGCCACACTCGCCAAATTAATCGCGGTAAAAAAATGCGGAGTCGCAATCGTGAGCGCTATGGCCAAAGTAATCAGCGTGACAAAAGGCAGCAGACGTTGCAGTCGATTCACTTAAAGGGTCTCCGTGAGCACGGCGCTGGCCGGGGTAGCCAGGCGCATGATTTCTTCTTGCGATGTTTTGCCGGGCAACTCGCCCGTGAGGCGTCCTTGCGCCATAACCAGAATGCGGTCGGCCACTTGCACAAGCTCGGGCAGTTCGGAACTCACCATCAGCACCGCCGCGCCCGACTTCGCCAATCGGTCCATCTCTTCAAACACTTCCTGTTTCGCTGCCACATCAATGCCGCGCGTTGGTTCGTCAAAAAGGAAAACACGCGCACCACGCGCCACCCATTTCGCAATCACAATTTTCTGCTGATTCCCGCCGCTCAACCGTCCGGCCAACTGGCGTGCCGATTGACACTTGATCCGCAAACGCTGCCGGTAATCTTCAGCCAGCGTGTTTTCCGCTGGGTGATTCACAACTCCATAGCTCGACACGCGGCCCAAGTCGGGCATTGTAATGTTGAACGCAATCGGCAGCTTCAGTGCGAGACCGTTGATCTGCCGGTCTTCCGGAATCAGCGCAACGCCCGACCCAACGGCTTGCCGCGGATTCCTCGGCGTCACCGACTGGCCGCCAATCTCAATGGTGCCGCTCTCCGCCGGATCAAGCCCGAACAACACGCGGCACAATTCCGTGCGACCTGCACCCATCAGTCCCGCCAGCCCCACAATCTCACCCGCACGTATTTCAAACGAAATGTTTTTCAGAAAACCGTGGCTCAAATCCTGCACCCGCAATAAAACTTCACCCGCCGGCGAAGCTTCGCGCTGATAAATCGCATTCACCGAACGCCCCACCATGTGCTGGATCAATTGGTCGCGCGTGAGTTCTTTCAACGGACCCGTATGCACTGTCGCGCCATCGCGCAGCACTGTCACGCGATCGCCAATCGAACGCAACTCCTCCAACCTATGCGTGATGTAAATGACGCCTAACTTCCGTTCGCAAAGCTGCCGCACAATGCGGAACACTTCGGCGGTTTCAGCGTTGGAAAGCGACGATGTCGGCTCGTCGAAAATCAGCAGGCTCGAACCTTGCGCCAGCGCCCGGCAAATTTCTACCAACTGCTTGCCGGCGGGGCTCAGCTTCGAAACGCGCATCTGCGGATCGAGCCGGAAGCCATGATCCGCAATCACTTTTGTAGCCTTGGCCACAATGGCGCGCCGATCCACCCATCCCACAGCCGACGTACTTTCGCGCCCAAGAAAAATATTTTCCGCAACGCTCAGATGCGGCGCCAGCAATGATTCCTGGTGCACCATGGCTACACCAATGGCCGACGCTTCCGATGGCTTAGTGAATGAAACCGGCTGCCCCCGCCAAAGCATTTCGCCGCCATCGCGCGTGTACATCCCGGCCACAATCTTCATCAGCGTGGATTTACCCGCGCCGTTTTCGCCCATCAACAGATGAACTTCACCCTCGGCAACATCCAGGTTGCCATCGCGCAAGGCTTGCACGCCGCCGAAGCTCTTCTGAATTCCTCGAAGGGAAAGTAGCACCTCCCAGAGTTTATTACAGAGAGCCGCAGACTACTCAACCGAAGGATGCGCAGCCCGAAAGGCTTCCGCCCCTGCGCGCCCCATCAGCCTCTCCAACATCGGCGCCGCGGCCAAACGCAAATCCGTCAACACCAGCCCATCTAACGCATGTGAAAAATGCGGATCAACATTGAACCCCAGGAACTGCCCGCCCATCTTCATGTACTGCCGAATCAGCACCGGCACGCCCTTTCCATCCATTTCCAAATCCTGCACGGACGCGGAAAGTTCATCCACCGAGCGAATCGAGCGCCCGAGCGAGTTCACCGGCTTAGGCACAAGAGGACGCCCGTGATAGCGCCGTCGGGCCCGCACAAAACTCACCAGTTCGTGTGCCGAATTGCGCTTCAAATAGTCGACCATCAGCCGCCGCGAATACGATTGATACGCACCGCTAATGCTCACTGCGCCGAACAAAACCGCACACTCGGGCCGCATCTGCACAAAGGCCGCAATCGCCTTCCACAGCAGCAACAATGGCGCGTAGAGTTTTTGATATTCAGTACAAACAAAGGAACGGCCCAGTTCCACAGCCGGCCCGATGCGTTCAAAAAACTCCGGCGCGTAATGAAAAAGAGTACTGGTGTAAAGCCCCTTGATGCCATGCGCGGGCAGCACATCCGGCGTGGCGGCCAAGCGATAAGCGCCCGCCAAGCGACGGTCCGCGTTGTGCCACAAAACTAAATGTTGGTAATGGGAATCAAACCGGTCTATGTCAAGCGCATTGCCCGTGCCTTCTCCCACCGCGCGATACGTAATCTCGCGGCAACGGCCAATTTCGCGAAGCAGATTCGGAATCTCATGAGCGCTCGCCTGCACCACTTTGAATTCGCTGTTCGACGCCAAGGTTCGATCCTGCGCAAGCGCTTCCACTTCGCGCGCGATTAAATCACCGTTGGTCGCAGCAGACACCGGCTCGCTCGCCCGCTTTGGAAATTTGAAGCGAAAACGTACCCAGCGCGACCGGTTGGAAAGCAAATAAGTTCTGGCACGCAAGTAGGCCGTGGCCGATTCCGCATCAGAGTAACTCTTCAATACCGCCGCAGGCACAGCTGTGCCAACGCGCACCTGAATCGTATGGCTGCGCTTATTGACCAATTCATGTGCCAGGTTCAACGTGCGTAAACGCGGATGAATCGTGCCCAGCATTTGAAACGGCACGCTGTTCGCGCCTTCAAAAAACAGCGGCACCGTTGGACAGCCAATCTTACGCGCAAACCGCGCCGAGGCGCTATTCCACTGCGGGTCAGCCACCGGCCATTCACCAAAGTTCAGATGTGAAACTTCGCCCGCCGGAAACATCACCAACATTCCGCCGCCCCGCAGCCACTCCAACGAAGAGCGCACACTGCGCGCATTTTCCGAGGCCGCCGCATCGTCAAACGGATTCACAAAGAAAACTTTTTCGTGCAGCGCGGGCGTAGTGGCCAGAATGCCATTCGCCACAATCCGAAAATCGCTGCGCACTTCCTCCAGCAACTCGACTAGAATCAAACCTTCCAACATGCCGAAAGGATGATTTGCCACCACCAGCGCCGCGCCCGATTTCGGAATTCGGCTCAAATCACTCGGCGCAATCGCGTACTTTATATTTAACTGCCGCAACATCCGGCCGACAAATTCGGCAGCCGTTTGCCCATCCACTCGCGATGCGGAGTAACTGCGCACCAACTCATCCGGAACAAAGAGCTTTAACAGCGCCGGATCGAAAGGACGCGCTAAATGTTTCAACCGTCCCGGTAACAAAGAGGAAGCCGACAATTCAAAGGGATGCTGTCTAGTTTCCATATACCAGTAGAGTCGCTAGCTGAAATGAAAACTACGTTAGCGTCCGGTGAATAGTTCCTGACAAAAATGTTTAGCGCGGATAGGGATGCCCGCGCAGCGTTGTGAACGCACGGTAGATTTGTTCCGCCAACATCGCCCGCGCCAATTCATGCGGAAACGTCATCGCCGATAAAGAAAGCAGCAGATCTGCTCGCGCCTTCCAAGCCGCTGGCAAACCATCATGGCCGCCTAAGAGAAACACCAAATCCTGCCCCTCCCGCTCTGCTTGCTCCACCACCTTAATGAACCCCACCGAATCCATCACTCGCCCCGCTGGGTCTAAAAAGATCTTCCGCGCCGCTGCATGCCGTGCAAACAAGTCAAAACGCCCGGGTACAATCTCCCGCATCTCACACGGCGCATAACGCGTGCTCCGCTTGATAAACTCGGCAGCAATACCATTCGCATGCTCATCTCTAGCCTTACCAATGAAATAGAGGAAGATCTTCATAAGACGCTTTACCCAGTACTAGTACGGGTCACAACTTTGGGCCCCGGCTTGCAAACAACATACTCTCAGGATATTGTTTTAAGAGCACTCGATTAAGGACTTTGCATGGCTTCAACCGTTTGGAAGGGCTTCATCTCGTTCGGGCTAATCACCATTCCCGTTCGTCTCTTCGCCGCCGCGCGCACAGAGCGCGTCAGCTTTAATCAGATTCACCAGGTTTGTGGTGGACGTATCAAGCAGCAGACCTATTGCCCGCAATGCGAACGCGTGGTCGAACGCAGCGAGCTGGTGAAAGGCTACGAAGTGGAGAAAGATCGCTACGTCATTGTCAACGATGAAGACGTCAAAGCCATCGCTCCCGCATCGAGCGACACCATGGAAATCCTCGAGTTCGTCAAAGCGGACGGCATCGATCCCATCTATTACGATTCGTCGTATTTCATGGTGCCCGAAGAGGCAGGCAAGAAGGCCTATCATCTGCTGCTGGAAACCATGCGTAAGTCCGGCTATAGCGCTATCGCTAAAATCGCCATGCATCAACGCGAGTACACCGTCGTGGTGCGCCCGCACGCCGATGGCCTTCTGCTGCACACCATGTTCTATCCCGAAGAAGTGCGCGAAGTGCCTGAGTTTCGGCGCGATGAAAACGTCAGCGTGAAACCGCAGGAAGTGGCGCTTGCCGAAAAATTGGTCGAAGGCTTGGCCGCCGATTTCGATCCGTCGAAATATCACGACGAGTACCAAGTCAAAATGCAGCAAATGATCGAAGCGAAGAAGGAAGGCTTGGTTGTGGGCGCAGAGGCTCCCAAGAAACGGGCGCCGGTCATCGATCTCATGCAAGCACTCCAAAAGAGCTTGGGCGAACTTCCTCGCAAACCCGCTTCGAGCCAACCCAGTGCCGAGGCGGAGAAAGAAAGCAACGTCACTTCCATCAAGAAGGCCAGCAGCGGCAAACGTGCCCCTCGCACGGCCCACGGCTAGAATGCAATGAAAATTACCCCGTCGCGCCGCACAACCTCGAGCCGAGCCGCGACTAACAGGA
>PMQB01000327.1 GCA_003169195.1 Bryobacterales bacterium | reverse complement strand
TGGGGACTTTCACCACGGGCTGCTAAGGGTTGCTCGATGCGGCCCACGGCGAAGATGTTGGCTTCGAGAGCCGCTACTCTATGGATTCTCCATTCTGTGTCCGCAATCAGTTGGGTGAGGCGCTTTTCCTGATCATCGACGGGCGACCACTGTTGGCAGATGCTGTCGATAAAAGCTTGATAGGCGACGGCGTCGTCGGTGGGGAGTAATACTGTCTGTCCAGTCAGCGCGTTGCGCAGAGAATTCATCTTAGATTTGTCCTTTCCTGCCTGAGTTTTGGCGCCCGTACTGTGCTGGGCATTTTGGCGGTTGGCCGCGAGCTTCGCGTCAGAAATGGGACGGGTGTTTTGCTTTTGAGATTGATCGCCGTTTTCACAGGGCGGTGGCGGCGGAGGATCGTCATTGTCCCAGCCGTCCCAACTTTCCCAGTTGGGTGTGTTTGCAGAGGCGGTCATTGTTTTGGCGGCCTCGTTGGCTTTGGCGGCTTTAGCAGCTGCCTTCTTTGCTGCGCGCTCAGCGGCGCGTCGGATGGCACGGTCTGACATTGTTTATGGTCCTCGTTTTCTGGTTAAAAAGTAACTCGGGGAGTGGGTCAGGCCGAACGGAGTTTGCGGTTTTCGGAGGGGTCTCAGTGGGGTTAAGTTGTTTGGAATGAGGGTCGGAGGTGGATTTGAAGATTATTTTCAAAGCTTGTGACAGAATTTTTCGCAGAGGTACGAGTGAGTTGCGGAGCCAAGCCTTGACGCGTTTGAAGAGCGGGCGGAAGAGCGGGGTTCTATGTTGGAGGGCGTTATTGCCGTTTGTTTGATCGAAGAATCTTGGAGCTTTGTTTTGGATGAGGGGTGGGCAAATCGAGGTATAGGGTTGTTTCGGGATTCGCGGGTTTTTGTGACCTGAGGCGCGACAGACATCTGGACACGACGAGCGTGTTTGTTTGCTTGTTTGGCCAAACTTACCCTTTGAGAAGCAATAAAGGGGAGTTCTAAACGATGGCTGGTGTCGACGTGGAGAATGAGTCTAAGAACTTGAACTTAAACTGTGTGCCGGCGCGCCGGTCGAGCGTCAACTCGCCTTTGAGCTGATTGACAAGAACCCGGACGATTTTAAGACCGAGCGACGGGGCGTTTTGCCAGTCGAAGCCTTCGGGAATTCCCACCCCGTTATCCGAGCATGACAGGGACAACTCGCCGGTTGGGAGGCGTTCAAAGCGAACGGTAATCTTTCCGCTGCGATTGTCGGGGAAGGCATACTTCAAGGCGTTGGAGAACAACTCGTTCAGGATGAGACCGCAGGGAATAGCGCGGTGAACCGGCAGATCGATCTCTTCTACCTCAATTGCGAAGGTGACGAGGCCGGAGATTTGATGGGACATGCAGAGCTCGTTTGAGAGCTGTTGCACATATTTGCCGAAGTTGACGCGATCGAGGTGGTCGCTGGAATAGAGATATTCATGGACGAGGGCCATAGAGGAGACGCGTTGCTGGCTTTTCTGAAGGGCCAGTGTAAAGCGTTCGTCATCTATCGAGTCGGCTTGCATTCCGAGAAGGCTTGCGACGACGGCCAAGTTGTTCTTGACTCTGTGATGCACTTCTTTGAGGAGAACGGTTTTTTCGGCGAGGGCGCTTTCGAGCTTCGCGATGAGCGTCTGACTGGCTGCGTCGAGAACGCTCTGCATCTGAGCCTTGGTCTGGTCCAGTTCATGGCTGACTTTGGTTAGGGCGGCGGTTCTTTCCGCCACGCGATCTTCCAGGGTTTCGTTGAGTCTTATGATTTCGGCTTCGGCGCGCTTCCGACCGCTGATATCGGTGCAGGCCCCAATCCACTCGATGATGGAATTGTCATCGCCGCGAACAGCGACAAGACGGGCGGTCATCCAGCGGTATTCACCATCGCGGCCACGCACGCGCTTCTCAATTTCATAACCGATTCCTGTGCGAAGGGCCTCTTTCCATTTCGCAGCGTCGCGAGGCCGATCCTCCGGGTGAACCGCCTCAGTGCGTAAATCGGTGCCGGTCTGTCCTGTGAAAGCTTCCCATTCCTCTTCGGCATCGGTGGGCGCGCCGGTTGGGCTCATAGTCCAGATAATTTGGGACGTGGCCTTTACCAAGGCGTGGTACCTCGCCTTTCCGGCGGCCAGGCCTTGGGTCAATGCATCCAAAGCGAGATAACGATTGCGCGCCTGCAGTTCGGCGTCGGCGGCGTTCTTCTGAATCAGGTCGGCGCGATGTTTGTGGATTGCCGTCTCGATGGAGGCGGCGAGAGTCATGTGATGAAAAGGCTTCGGCAGAAAACCCGAAGCTCCGGTCATCTTTGCGCGGTCGATGGTCTGCTGGTCGGTATGAGCCGTCAGATAAATCAATGGGATGTCGAAGCGATCGCGCACGGCAGCCGCGGTTTCGATCCCATCCATAGCACCACCGATGCGAATGTCCATCAGGATCAAATCGGGGAGCAATTTGGCGGTTTTTTCGAGCGCGTCTTCGGAGGATTCGGCAATGCCGACCACTCTATAGCCGAGTCTCAGTAGTGTGGATGCGAGGTGACTCGCGATGAGACCTTCGTCTTCCACAACCAGGATCTTTGCGGGCGTGATTGAAGTCAATTGTGCGAAGGGAGAAACAGAGAGAGAGGGTAGCGCTGGTTGTCGACAAGTACAAGTGAGTGGCGGAAAAGGCGCGGACCTCTCATGATTGGGTCTAATTAGGCTCGGTACGGCCAACTCGGGTTTAATCAGCTAAGAAAATCTCGACTCGATTAGATTGCGTCGCCGGCGCGCTCAACCACGACGAGTATCGCCAAATGTTCTTCGGCTTCCGCGTAGGCTAATTCAGGAACGAAAAACGATGCGCTGTCCGCACACGTCGAACCCAATTGCCGGGCACGGCGCGAATCAAGATGTTGGCACAAAGTACTAGCGCCTTATTTGCCATTCCGCTTCTGGGCGGGGATGAAAAAGCCCAGGGTCTCGCCATGGCGTGTGATGGCGAGGGGCGGGCCGCCTTCGAGGTAGGCCGCGAGATTCTTGCGAAATTCGCGCATGCCAATTTTGTCGGTTTGCATCTTGTGCACTTGTGTACGCAATTGTTGATGAATCAGGCTGGGACACAGAGGGAGTTACGCTGCCCGAATTGGGGATGTTGAGCGCGAGTTAAGATTTCGTCTGGGAGTACCAGAACTTTCGTTGATGCGAAGGTTGCTGGTATCCTCCACTGGGATAGCCCGGAAGGATCAAGGCGCGATCACCAGGAGAAAACAAAACTATATGCCGACGTGGACAGTTACGCCCATTAACGGAAGCGAAACAAGTATCGATGTTGCGGATTACAAGGCGGACCCGAAGGGGGTTGTGTTGGGTTTTGCGACGAACTCAGATGCGGGGACGGAGACGTACCATTTGGCGCCGGAGCATCAAGAGGGAAAGCTCGCGAGCATTATGGGCGATGGGTTGGGTGTGCTGACAAATGTAGCGGGCGCGGGGGCGGGGGTGAAGCTGGCCGAAGAAGCGATGGCGAAATTTGGCGGCGGGAGCCAGACGGTGAGCATGGTGAGCAATCTGGCGGGTGCGGCGTTGGGGGCGTTTTTGGCGCATACTGCGGAGCAGAGTGCGACGAAGTTGTATGAGAACCACGAGATTGATAACGGTGATTATTACAACAGCGGCGGGCAGAAGGTTTTCAAAGGGCCGATTCGGGTGAGCAGTGATGGGACGGTGTTGGGGTAGGTGAAGTTGGGGACAGAAAGGGACATAGGTAAGCGCTTTCATTGGGGTGCGTGATATAACTCAGAGGATGCGCTGCGCCTTTGAGGGCAGTGTTTTTTGCGGTCCTAGTGAGACTCGACACATAAAATGCACCTTCTTATTGGTCTTCTTCTTTTTCAAGCCTCCAAGCAATTGGTTTCCCTGAGCGCGATTGATGTAGTCATCATCGCGCTTTATTTTTTGATGGTGCTGGGCATCGGGTATTACCTGAAGAACTTCACCAAGACCGGCGAGGAATTTTTCATGGCCGGCCGCGATATGAGCTCGTGGATAGCGGGGCTCAGTTTTGTGGCGGCGAATTTGGGTGCGCTGGAACTGATGGGCTGGGCCGGCAGCGCTTATCAATACGGCATTTTGGCGGCGCACTGGTATTGGATTGGCGCGATTCCCGCGATGTTGTTTTTGGGGATTGTAATGATGCCGTTTTATTACATCTCCAGGACGCACTCGGTACCGGGCTACCTCAAGCTGCGGTTTGGTGAAGATTCGCGATTGCTGGCGGCGGTTTCGTTCGGGTTCATGACGGTGCTGATGAGCGGCATCAATATGTTCTCGATGGCGAAGGTGATGCAGATTGTGCTGGGTTGGGATTTGAACTTCAGCATTTGGGTATCGTCGCTGACGGTGGCGGGGTACGTGTTCTTCGGTGGATTGCTTTCGGCGATTTTCAATGAAGTGCTGCAGTTCTTCTTGATCTGGTTGGGCGCGCTGGTGGTGACCATTCTGGGCTTGTATGAGACGGGCGGATGGAGCGGTGTGGTGCATCGTATCCACGAGCGGTGGCCGGGGCAGGATTACACGCACATGTGGTCGGGGCTGGGATCGTTCACGGGCAATCCGATGGGTATTCATTGGACCGGCATTGTGATGGGCTTGGGCTTCGTGATTTCGTTTGGGTATTGGACGACGGACTTCTTGGTGGTGCAGCGCGTGCTGGCGGCGAAGGATTTGCGGAGCGCGAAGATGGCACCGATTATTGGCGCGGCGTTCAAGATGGCGGTGCCGCTGATTGTGATTTTGCCGGGGCTTTTGGGTTTGGCGGTTTTGCCGGAAAAGTTGGTGGCGGAATCGGCGCAAGCGTTGAACCCGACGGCGCATACCTATAACGATGTGCTGCCGTTGATGCTGGCGCGGTATTGCGGGCCGGGGTTGTTGGGCTTGGGCATTACGGCGTTGATTGCGGGATTCATGTCGGGCATGGCGGGGAACGTGAGTGCGTTTGCCACGGTGTGGACGTATGACATTTACCGCGCAGTGATTAAGCGCGATGCCGATGATGCGCACTACGTGACGATGGGGAAATGGTGCACGGTGCTTGGGGTGTTGGTGAGCATTGGCACGGCGTATTTAGTGATGCAGTTTTCGAGCATTATGGATTACGTGCAAGCGCTGTTTAGTTTTTTCATTGCACCGCTATTTGGCACGGTGATTTTGGGCATGCTGTGGAAGCGGGCGACGCCGCGCGGTGGCTTCTGGGGATTGCTGACTGGGACGCTGAGTTCTATTGCGATGTGGCTGTGGGTGACCAAGGTGCCTGCAGCCTTGGCGTACATTGCGCTTTCGGCGCAGGCGAAGCCGATGGCGGAGAACATGTACCGCGCGTTGTGGAGCTGGATTATCTGCGTGACCGTGACGGTGGTGGTGAGTTTGATGACCAAGCCGAAGCCGGATGAAGAGCTGGTGGGACTGGTGTATGGCGCGACTGATATTCCTTCCGAAGGCGATTTGCTGTGGTTCCAAAAGCCGATCTTCTGGGCGGCGCTGGTGGCGATTGCGCTGGTGATAGTGAACGTAATTTTCTGGTAAATCAACATGCATGAACATGGCCGCATTCCGATTTGGTTTTTTATAGGCGCCCTTTTGACGGCGTATGGCGTGCTGATTTTAGGCGCCGGGATTTATGGTTTATGGCATCCGGCGAACGTGATGCTGGATGAACTGCACATTGGCATATGGTGGGGCGCGCTGCTGCTGCTGATTGGGCTTTTTTACGTTTGGCGCTTTGATCCTAGGAAACAGTAATGTCTGCAATAACAAAAACGACTGCGAAACTTGGACTGATTGTTGGGAATCGTGGATTTTTTCCCGGCCATTTAGCGGCCGAGGGGCGAGAAGATATGCTGCGCGTTTTAGGCGCGGCAGGTGTAGAGGTGGTTGCCCTCACGCCGCAAGAGGCCCACTATGGTGCGGTGGAAAGCTTCGAAGAAGCCAAGCGCTGCGCGGACTTATTCCGGCAGCACCGGGACACGCTGGACGGCGTGATTGTGACGCTGCCGAACTTTGGCGACGAGCGAGCGATTGCAGACACGCTGCGGCGTTCGGGCTTGCAGGTGCCGGTGCTGATTCAGGCGACGCCCGATTCAGCGGGCAAGATGACGATCAAGGACCGGCGCGATAGTTTTTGCGGGAAGATGTCGGCCTGCAATAACTTGATGCAGTATAGGATTCCGTATTCGTTGACGACACTGCATACGGAAGCGGTGGACTCGAAGGAATTCACGCACGATTTGAAGTGGTTCTTAGGCGTATGCCGGGTGGTGCGCGGGTTGCGGAACTTGCGCATTGGGTCGATTGGTGCGCGGCCGCAGGCGTTCAACACGGTGCGGTATAGCGAGAAGATTTTGGAGACGGCGGGGATCTCTGTCATTACGATTGACCTTTCCGAGATTTTGGGCCGGATCGAGAAGATGAAAGATGATGATCCGGCGGCCCAGGCGAAGCTGAAGGCGATTCACTCTTATGTAGCGACGAAGGATGTGCCGGCAGCGTCGTTGATGAAGATGGCTAAGTTGGGCGCGGTGGTGGATGGCTGGATGAAGGAAACGGATACGGCCATTTCCGCGGTGCAGTGTTGGACGTCGCTCGAAGAATATTTTGGCGTGGTGCCGTGTACGGTGATGAGCATGATGAGCAACGACTTGATGTCGAGCGCGTGCGAAGTGGATATTGCCGGAGTGGTGGGGATGCATGCGCTTCGGTTAGCGTCGGAAACGCCGAGTGCGCTGCTGGATTGGAATAACAACTACGGCGAAGATCCGAACAAAGCGGTTTGTTTCCATTGCAGTAATTTGCCCAAGCACTTTTTTCAAGACTTCAAGATGGATTACCAGGAGATTATTGCGGGCACGGTGGGCAAGCTGAACACGTTTGGCACNNAGTTCGACGGATGATAATGCCGGGCGCGTACGCGGATATGTGGGTGACGGGCGGTTTACGGACGATCCGCTGGTTACTTTTGGCGGGGCGGGCGTGGTGGAGATTCCGCGATTGCAGGAGCTTTTGCGGTTCATTTGCGAGCGCGGGTTTGAACATCACACAGCGGCGAATTTGGCGCCAGTTTCGAATATTGTGTATGAAGCCACGACTAAGTATCTAAACTGGGATATGT
>PMQB01000391.1 GCA_003169195.1 Bryobacterales bacterium | reverse complement strand
CGTTCCTCCGGCAGCTTTGCCAGCACCCGATCCATCACGCGATTCACCGTTTCGCTCAATGCGGAGTTGAGTTCTTGAACCGGCTTGGCTGGCCGTTTGCAGATCATGTAATGCAGGGCGGCCAGGTTCGGGGCCGCGAATGGTTTCTCACCAGTTAGTAATTCATAAACAACAACGCCCAGCGCGAACTGGTCACTCGCTCCGCCCACCGACAAACCTTCTAATTGTTCGGGCGACATGTAGCTAGGTGTGCCCATGAAGGCGCGCTGATGAGTGGCTTCGTGCGAAATGAGTTTGGCCACACCGAAATCANNATGTTGGCCGGCTTGATATCGCGGTGGATGATGCCCTTGCGATGCGCGTAGTCGAGCGCTTCCGCCAATTGACGAAGTATGCTGAGGGCCTGTTCGCGATGGGGCAGAGTGTCACGGAGCATGGCGTCTTTGAGTGACGGGCCATCTACAAACTCCATAAAAATGTAGGCGAGGTCGTTACTTTCCAAAACGTCGTAAATGGTGACGATGTTGGGGTGAGAGAGTTTGCCGGCAGACTGGGCTTCGCGAAGCACACGATCGCGCAGGTCCCGGCGTTCTTCCGGATCGGAGAATTCACTGAAGCGAATTGACTTAATCGCCACAGTTCTACCGATAGCGGGATCGAGCGCCCGATAGACAACGCCACAGGCGCCGCGACCCAGTTCTTCCAAGATCTGATAACGGCCGACCTGGTTCACGTTCTATCAGTATAGCGGTGAACGAGCGAAGGCAGAATGATAGCGGCGAGCGCCTTGTTACGATGAGAGGTACTTCATGATCCCAGAGGTAATTGCAGAAGGTCTAACCTTCGATGATGTTCTGCTCCAGCCGGCGCATAGCACGGTAACGCCGGTGGAAGCCGACACGACTACGCGCCTCACGCCCAAAATTGAGTTGAGGATTCCGCTGCTCAGTTCCGCCATGGACACCGTCACTGAATCGCACATGGCCATTGCTTTGGCGCAGCAGGGCGGCATTGGCGTGATTCACCGCAACATGACAATTGAACGGCAGGCGGAAGAGGTGGACCGCGTAAAGCGCAGTGAGAGCGGGATGATTGTTGATCCCGTTACCATTGAACCCGAACGCAAGATTGCGGAGGCGCTGGAGTTGATGAGCCACTACCGGATTTCTGGCGTGCCGGTCACGAAGAACGGCAAACTGGTGGGAATTTTGACGAATCGCGATCTGCGTTTTGAGACGCGTTACGATTTGCCGATTTCCGATGTGATGACGAAAGAGAATCTGGTGACTGTGCCGGTGGGCACGACGCTGGAAGATGCGCGCCGGATTCTGCACACGCATCGCGTGGAAAAGTTGCTAGTGGTGGATGATCAGTTCGTGCTCAAGGGCCTGATTACTGTAAAAGACATTCAGAAAAAATTGAAGTATCCCCACGCCGCGAAAGATTCGCAAGGCCGCTTACGCGTCGCGGCCGCGATTGGCGCCACGGGCGATTTCTTGGAGCGTGCTCAAGAACTGGTGCGGAAAAAAGTGGACGTGATTGCGGTGGATGCTGCGCATGGACACAGCCAGCGCGTGATGGATGCCATCAAAGCTTTGAAACACGCGTTGCCCGATTTAGAAGTGCTGGCCGGAAATGTTGCTTCGTTTGAAGGTGCGCGCGATTTGGTCAAACTGGGTGCAGATGGCATTAAGGTCGGCATTGGACCAGGGTCCATTTGCACCACGCGCGTAGTGAGTGGTGCGGGTGTGCCCCAGATTACGGCGATTGCCGAATGCGCGAAAGCGACGCGTGCGGCGCGGATCCCTTTGATCTCGGATGGTGGCGTGAAGTATTCGGGCGACATTACGAAAGCGATAGCCGCAGGCGCCGATACGGTGATGATTGGCAGCTTGCTGGCCGGTACCGATGAAAGCCCCGGCGAAACGATTCTCTACCAGGGCCGAACATTTAAGAGCTATCGCGGCATGGGCTCCATGGGCGCAAATCCAGCCGGTACGTCTGAACGATATGCCCAAACAAGCGGCGGCAAACTAGTACCCGAGGGTATTGAGGGCCGCGTTCCTTATAAGGGCCCGCTGGCNNCTACGCGTGACGTCTGCGGGATTGCGTGAAAGCCACGTGCACGACGTGATTATCACCAAAGAAGCACCAAACTACCGTTTGGAATAGTTCGCTATTGCGCTGTATCGCCGCAATCGTTGCTAATCCACCGCCCGGCGATTTCTACATTTAACGCAAGAGGATTGGCACCATCAGTTTTGATTTTGATTGAGCCTTTCATGGTGTCGAAATCCAAGGCCTCAAAATGCCCATCTGCCATGCGCTTCGTGCCGCTCTCAATGCACTCTTCGTGAAACTGCTGTAGCTTTGGGGTGGACGCCAACATGGTGCGCTGACAAGCTTGACTTTGGGCGCTGTCAAAAATCGCGTTCTTAAGGCGTTCCTGGGTGAGGCAGTATTGCTTGGTCTCAACGCGGGGCCCTTGAGCGCGTGCTCGTAAGCGTGCTTCCGTACGGGCGCGCTGATCCGGCGTCATCTTCGCAAGCAACCCCGGAGCGATTGCCTGTCCCACTGAAACGCCATTGCGTTCCGTGGTGTATGTCATCTGCCAAAGACCAATCTTCACATTCAAAGGCTGGCTCTTATCAGTCGCTGCTAACGCTAGCGAAACAACAAGACTTACGCCGGCGGCCGTTCTAAGTCTCATTTGCCTTCCTCCGCGGAATCAAAACAACAGTTTCTGCAATGATACTAGATGCATGGCGAAACGACTGGCGTCTAAGATTGCCATCATCACGGGGGCGGCCGGGGGAATCGGCTCTCAGATGGCGGAAATGTTTGCCGGCCAAGGCGCTTCCGTCGTGTTAGCCGACATCGCAGACGAGAGCGGCTTTCGACTCGCTCAAGAGATTGAAAGCGGAGGAGGCAAGGCGACGTACATTCACACCGACGTAACCAGCGCCGTTGAAGTATGTGCATTAATGGCGCGTACGGAGTCGCTTTACGGAGGGCTGGATGTGCTGGTGAATAACGCCATCAACATCTCGGGCGACACCTCGATCACAGAGGTGACTGACGACGTTTTCGACAAGACCATTGCGGTGTGTTTGAAAGGGCCATTCTTGTGTACGCGTGCGGCCATTCCCTATATGAAGAAGCGCAAAAGCTCGAGTATTGTGAGCATATCGAGCGTGAACGCGTTGTTCGGTTTTGGCGAAACGGCCTACACTGCAGCGAAGGGCGGACTCATTTCGATGATGCGTCTGGTAGCTGCTGAATATGGCGAGTGGAACATCCGGTCGAACGTGATTTGCCCGGGTACGATTGAAACGCCCACGTCGATGAACCACTGGAAGAAATATCCGGCAGGCTACGCTCGCTTGTTGGAGATGTATCCGTTGGGGAGAATTGGACAACCTGCGGAGGTGGCACAGTATGCTTTGTTCTTGGCGTCTGAAGAGTCCGCGTTCGTGAATGGCTCGGTGTGTGTGATTGACGGAGGCTTGCTGGCCGGACGAAAATTCGAAGTTTGAAAACCTATGAGACGAACTGGTACACTGCTTTTCCTTCTGTTTTTCTGCACTTTGTTTGCCGTTGCGGAAAGCTCGCATTGGGTGGCGACTTGGGGTGCAAGTCCAGCGTTACAACTGCCGGAGGACCAGATGCGTGCGGCTCATCTGGAGTTCACGGATCAGACCGTACGAGAGATCGTGCACATAAGTTTAGGAGGTGGAACGGTTCGTCTTCGTTTATCGAATGTGTTCGGCAAAGAAAGTGCTGAGATCGGAGCGGTTCATGTGGCCGTGCGTGGGAAAGACGCCGGGATTGCCGCGGGAACGGATCAGCCCGTCACTTTCAACGGACATACGACGGTGACTTTACCGCCAAACGCGATCATCTACAGTGATCGAGTAAAACTGGCTGCGCAGCCCGATAGCGATCTCGCCATTAGTATTTATCTGCCGCACACGATCATGGGCGGCGGTGTTCATTGTTCAGCGGAGCAAACCTCCTACATCGGGGCGGGGAATCAAGTCGCGGCGGATTCGATCGCTACGCCCCAAACGATAACTTCCTGGGCTTTTCTGGCAGGTGTCGATGTGGAAGCTTCCGCTAAGGCTGGCACAGTGGTGGCGTTCGGAGATTCGATCACCGATGGCGCACGCTCCACGCCTGACACGAATCGCCGCTGGCCGAATGATTTCGCGACGCGACTGCTAGCACGCAAGGGACGCCCGTTGGGTGTAGTGGATGCCGGAATTGGTGGCAATCGTATTTTGCATGATGCGCAAGCCAATATTCGGTTCGGCGTAAATGCAGTGGCACGCTTTGACCGCGACGTGTTGGGACAGCCCGGCGTGAAGTATGTAGTGGTGATGGAAGGGATCAATGATCTGGGACATGCCGGCAGTTCGGCTCCAGCGTCGGAGACCGTGACGACCGACGAGTTGATTGCCGCGATGCAGCAATTGATTTTGCGTGCGCACGAACATGGGGTCAAAATTTTCGGAGCGACGCTGACACCGTTCGAGGGTACCATTTTCGCAGGCTACTATTCGGACGAAAAAGAAACGAAGCGTAAAGCGCTGAACGAATGGATCAGAACCAGCCACGCTTTTGATGGAGTGATTGATTTTGAGAGAGCCGTGCGCGACCCGGATCATCCGACCCGCGTTTTGCCTGCCTATGATTCGGGTGACCATCTGCATCCGAGCGATGCCGGTTATAAAGCGATGGCTGATTCCATCGACTTAAAGCTTTTCAAGTGACTAGGGCGAGAGACGTCCCATGCGCCAACTGCCGTCATCGTTCAACTGATAGAGGATGCGATCATGCAGGCGATTTGTGCGGCCTTGCCAGAATTCCAGCAGGTGCGGTTTGACAATATAGCCGCCCCACGCTTCGGGCATGGGCACCTCATCCGTATTCGCATAGACCTTTTCGAGTTCGGCCAAGCGAGCTTCGAGCGGAGCCCGCGACGGCAGTTCGGCGCTTTGGTTGGATACGACGGCGCCTATGCGGCTGCCTTTCGGGCGACCCCTGAAGTAAGCCTCTGAGGTTTCTTTGGAAACCTTTTCCACAATACCTTCCACTCGAACTTGCCGTTCTAGTTCGGCCCAATAATACGTGAGGGCGCAACGGGGATTGGCAGCCAGTTCGCGCCCTTTGCGGCTTTCGTGGTTGGTGTAAAAGACGAACCCATCACGCTCCAGGCCCTTCAGAAGGACTATGCGGGCGGAGGGCTTTCCAGTGGCGTCCACAGTAGCTAAGGTCATGGCGTTTGGCTCTTTGAGTTGCGCGCTCTTGGCCTCCTGGAACCAGTGCTCAAACTGCCTGATGGGATGCGGGTTGCAATGCGCCTCATCCAGCGCGGACAAACGGTAATCTTCGCGCAAGTTACTTAATTCAAGCGGGTTGGGCATGTTCTTTATTATGATGACGGGCCGGGGTTGCTATACTCGAAATGTTATGTCGTGGCAATTTTACGCCGTTACTGCGGTGCATCTCGTGGTCTGTTTGATCTTGATCCTGGTCGTTCTGCTGCAAAGCGGAAAAGCGGCCGATCTCGCCGGCGCTTTCGGCGGCATGGGATCGCAAACGGTCTTCGGCCCGCGTGGCACGGCCACAGTTTTATCGAAAGCCACGACAGTGGCGGCTGCGCTGTTTATGATTACTTCGTTGAGCCTCGGGATTATGGCCAATTCGCAGGTTCGCAGTTCGGGGAGTGTGCTGGAAAATCGAACCAAAAGAGCGCCCGTGCAGAAGACGGTACCGCAGAGTTTGCCAACGGCTAAGCCTGCCCCGGTTCCCGCGACACCAGCGCCTGCAACTGCACCGGCGAGGAAGTAGACGGATTTTCGAATTTGCGGAGATGGCGGAATTGGCAGACGCACTAGCTTGAGGTGCTAGCGGGTAACACCGTGGGGGTTCAAGTCCCCCTCTCCGCACCAAATAACTGGCTTTCGTATCAACAAGATACGGAAGCCATTTTCGTCTGTGCCCAAAATGTGCCCAAAGTTTACCCTGTACGGCAGTCATTCCTAGGAAAGCCTTATGGACGTTCTGGTAACTGCTGTGGGGTAGTCCAATCTCTCTCCGCCCCGTTGGTTACCATCAGGTAGCCGCTGGGAATTCAAGCCGGCGGGCTCGTTAGATTAATATTGGTCCGTGCGATACCTTACAAAGCGATGAAGAAAAATACGCTGAAGAGTCTTCAAATTCGGAACCTACTCTCCTTCGGAAACGACAGTCCACGAATTGAGCTGGGAGACCTGAACATTCTTATTGGCCCAAACGGCTCCGGGAAGTCCAACCTGATTGAGATCATCGGATTACTTCGCAGTACTCCAAAAGACCTTGCGGCGGAGATTGGTGACAGTGGAGGGGTGGCCGAATGGCTTTGGAAGGGAAAGTCAAGCGCCAAGATCCCTACAGCTTCTATACAGTGCGATGCCTCCCCGAGTGGTATCAACAAGACGATTTCTTACCAGCTCTCGTTTACTCGGCTCGCGTCGCAGTTGAAGATCGTCGACGAGCGCATCGAAAATGAGAACCCCGACCAAGGTCACGAGAAGCCTTATTCGTACTTCGACCTGAATGGAGGCCGACCCACGCTAAATGTCGCGGGTCATCCCCGATCACTGAAACGAGAAGAAGTTGATAGTCAGCGTTCCATTCTTTCGCAGCGCCAAGATCCCGATCAATATCCAGAGGTCACGTACTTAGGTCGGTACTTTGCGAGTTTCCGTCTCTATCGGAATTGGCAGTTTGGCAGGGATTCTGAAGTTCGAGACCTATATGGCGCAGGTCAGAAGAATGATTTTCTGGAAGAGGACGTCAGCAACCTCGGTCTGATGCTGAACAGGCTGCGGGCTGATCCTTCTTCGAAGGGTGAGTTGCTCCGGCATCTGAAAATGTTTTACTCTGGGGCCGAGGACGTTCTGACACCGATCCAAGGCGGGTTGGTCGATCTGCGAATCGAGGAAGAGAATGGAATTTCAATTCCGGCCTCGCGATTATCGGATGGAACGCTTCGCTGGCTTTCTTTACTGACGATTCTTTTGCATCCCTCACCACCTCCATTGGTTTGTATAGAGGAACCGGAGTTGGGCCTCCATCCGGACATGATTCAGCCACTCGCGAGGCTACTTGTGAGTGCAGCCGAGCGAATGCAGTTAGTTGTTACGACTCACTCCGACGATTTAATCGACGAAATGTCGGGTAATCCGTCGGCGATAATCGTCTGCGATAAACACTCTGGATCGTCGGCGTTTAGGCGTTTGGACGCAGACCAGTTATCCGAGTGGCTCCAGCGATACCGATTGGGCCAACTTTGGCGTACCGGCGAGATCGGAGGGAATCGCTGGTGAGCATTCGTATCTACGTTGAAGGCGGGTTCGAAGGCAGCACGAAGAGCAATTGTCGAAAAGCTTTTGGGGCATTTCTGGGAAAGGTCGTTCCTCCAGGATCGTTTAAAGTCATCGCATCCGGTAGTCGTCAACACGCATTCCAGGACTTTTGTACAGCCCTTCGTCAGCACACTGAAGATCATATTATTCTATTGGTTGATTCGGAAACTGCTGTCGCGGGAACTGCGTGGCAGCATTTGAGTCGGCGGGACGGTGACAATTGGTCGCGTCCGACTTCAGCGCTCGACGACCAGGTCCACTTGATGGTTCAGGTGATGGAAGCATGGTTTTTGGCCGATCAACATGCCCTTTCGACCTACTACGGCCAAGGTTTTCTTCGTAATTCTTTACCACGTCAACAGAACATCGAATTGATCGATAAGGAGCGAGTGTTTAAGGCGCTTAGTCACGCGTCTAAGCCTACGCAAAAAGGGGAGTACCACAAGACGCGGCAAGGATTCGATCTCTTGGAACTAATTGACCCAAATTTGGTTAAAACCGCATCCTCCAGTGTGGAAATTCTCTTTAAAGTACTGAATAGCCACTCCGGAATTTAAGAACTGGGCCCTAGTCGATGGCGTGGGTATGGTTTCGAACAAGCCCCCTCTCCGCAGCAGTTTGTGAATGAACTACTAACGGGCTTCCAGGAAACTGGAAGCCCGAACAGCTTCTAAATCAACCGTAGTGGTCTTTACTTTTGATTTCCGTGTGCATCAATTTCCACTCTTCTTCCAGGGCGCAAGCTGATCGCTAGCTCATAACGCGCGTGGCGCAGCGTCCCTGTCCTGAATAATGCTTTCTTTGCGATAAGATCCGCGAGGTCACGTGTCGCAGTGGCCGGTGAGGCTCCGGTTATCTTGACGTAATTGCCAGCACTCAGTCCGCCTTTGAAACGGATGGATCGACTCAAAATACAAATATGCGATTCCGCTATTGTCAGTGCTGGCAAAGAAGTGCGCCCTGTTGGGGATGTGCAGTTGAACCATTTCACAAATCGCGTCATCTCCTTTGCCATCCTTGCCGATGGCGGCGCTTCAAAATGCACTTTGGGCGCGTACAAACTGCCGGACACCACTTGCAGCGGTTCTGGTACGGTAGTGACCAATGTTCTTGAGATCGCGTCTTCCGTTGGTGAGCATCGTAGGCCATGCGAAAAGCATTTCATCGGAAAGCGGATCGGCAAAGGTCCGATACAGACTGACCATCATTTCGGCGATGCCTTGCTCCGCAGGTTTCACGCGGCGATAATCGGTCACCAGCCCAAACCGCCTACGGATGGAAGACTGCATGCTCGCGCGGTCCAATATATCGCCTTGTTGCTCGCACCCAAAACCATCATTGGCACATCGGAAGCAACAATTCAACCTACAAAGATTGAGAGTTGAAGTATCGCAGCGTGCCGCTTTCCCTACCACAGCCAATCTAACGCTACTAGTCGTGCCACATGTTATTTAAGCCCAACAGACATCGCTGGCGCCGGAACCGGCTTGGCATCGCTATATTCCGACGCCAGATAATCAAGCAAGACCTGACGGTCAGGAACCGTAGCGCCCCAACCCACCATCTTGTCTATCTCTTTTCCCCAAGCCGCCGCCGATAGTCTCTGCGAATCAATCAGCCGCAAACTGTGGCACGCTATGCAGGCGGTCCGCTCCGCTTTTCTACCCGCTTCATTGGCCTGCGATTCGGCCGCGAGGCCAAACACGGCTACCGCCAACAACCCGCCCGCAGCCGACATCAACTTTCTCATGCGCCCTCCACCACAACACCAATTCGATCGACCGCATTGAACAGATACCCCGATGGATTCCAANNACCGTGTAGTATCCGGCACGCATCGGTTTCCACTCGGCTGTCCACAAACGCCAGGTGAACGGAAGGCTCTGCGAAGAGAGTTTAGCCTCGCGCCAGGTACTTCCGCCGTCGGTAGAGACTTCCACTTTGGTAACGTGTTCTTCGCCGGCCCAAGCAGCCCTATGTTTGTTTTTAGGTCATACTGTGATGGCATTCAGCCCGGTAGCGACTGTGAGCAGTCCTGAACCGTTTACACTAGATGGCCGATCTGTGACTGTGGCGGGCGTGTCGTCGTTACCATTGGTGGTTGGCAGCGAAGTGGCGACTTCCACTGCGCCGGCGCTGCTATTTTTTGCGGACGGGAGCAGCGTGAAATTGGCTGCCGGTTCGCGGGCGAAGCTGACGGGTTCCGAGACGCAGCCGAAGTTGGTCTTGCTGGCTGGATCACTTGATTACAAAGTGGTGCTGGGATCGAATTTGTCTGTGACGAGCCTTGATCTGGAACGAAAGGGCAAACCGGCGGCGGGACGCATCGTGCAGCCCGCGGCGAAACCGTTGACTACGCCGCGTTCGGGCGAAGAGACGCTGCCGTAACTGCGGTTGTGCGGTGATCGTATTTTCGGCCGCGGCTTCGAGCGGTCGCCTGAAAAGTAAGCTCCGAGTCATGACCATTTTGTGGCGCTGGTTGGTTGTAGCGGCCGGCTGTAATCACGATGGTTAGGTCGAGTGCGGGGATGATGTAAAAAGCCGTTGGCCGCCATTGCCCATGGCCGCAATGCGGCTGGATGCGCCAGAGATAGCCGTAGCGCCATCTTCTTCTGCTGGCAGGTAGCCTTGGGTGCTCTCCTTTAGATAACTTTCCGGAACAATTTGTCGACCGTTCCAACGATCGCCGCCGAGGATCAGTTGCCCGATCTTGCCGAGATCCCGCGGGCACAGCCGCAAGCCAGCGTGGGCCATAAACGGATTGGTGCGACCAGTATGCCATTCGAAATGAGTGATGCCGAGGGGTTCGAAGAGAGATGGCGCAACGTAATTTGGCGTTTGTTGGCGAGGACCGGTGTATCGAGCGAGGCAATTTTTCCTTGCTGGAGAGCGATGCCGATGAGAAGGCTGACGACGCTTTTGCTGACGGATCGCATGTCGTGCAAGGTGGTGGCGTTGAAGTTTTCATCGTGCGTGAAGACGTCGCCGAGTTGGCAGAGATGGGCGGAGAGTGGGGCAGGGCGGCGAGCCGTCGCGGAATCGCAGATGGATTGGGCGTTGAGTGTTACGGCTGATACGAGGAGCATGAACAATTGTGAGAAGTTGAAGCATATCCAGCCATACATGACAGTATCTCGTTCCCGAGGAATGGTGGTCGTCCCTAGTGGATCTTGGCGCGGCTCAATCGCTGATGGCAACGACTCTAATTGCCCGCAATCAGCCAGTCGTCAAACAGCATTTTCTAATCCAAGAAT
>PMQB01000084.1 GCA_003169195.1 Bryobacterales bacterium | reverse complement strand
GCGCGCCAGCGCTATTGCAGCGCAGAATGTCGGCAAGCGGCGCGGCAGTGGTCGCGATGGAAGGCGCAGCAGAGTTACCGGGCGACGCCGGCGGCCAAAGCAAAACGCCAAGAGCAAAGCCGGCGATACCGCGAACGCGTCAAGGAGCGCAAACAAGCGGCGCAGCCAGAGGCCGTTCCGGAAGCCGCGAGGGTCATCACTCACAATTTTTTTCGATCACTGTTGCGACCGGCCTGGCTGCTATGAAGGATTCGCCCAGCAACCAAGATCGCCGCTGCGGCGCTTCTGTTCACGGGCCTGCCGGCTAAGTTGCGCCGTTACGCCAAACCGGAGCTACTCATTATCGACGAGTTCGGCTTCGACAAAATCGAACGAACCGAATGCCCACAGGCGGCCCANNGTGGACTTCGACAAATGGGGCGACTATCTTTCCGACGGCCCACTGGCGATGGCTTTCCTAGATCGTCTGGTCGAAGGAGCGATCATTCTCAAGGTCAAAGGCAAGTCCTATCGCGCACCGGAGGCCAAGCCTTCCCAAGATTAGTTCTTCTGTGAACACCTCACTGCGTCTGCGGCCAGCCATACCGTAACCACCCAGGCGGCGCGACGCTGCCCGCCATAGTGGTACATTTTTTCACCGCCTCCGACATGAAGAGCCGCCAATTGGGCTTATCCTCTGCGCAGGTAAGTCGGATGAGAGAGTTGAACTGCTGGAACTCGAAAAGACAGAAATTAGAGTAGCTCAGTATCTCACAGAACTGCCCCCTCGCGAGATTCTCCAGAAGCGCCTGCACGAGGCCATCGTCTGGGCGAGGGCTCAATTGGGGAGTAGCGATTAGTGCATCTCGAATCGCGGCGAGCGCCATGCCGACCAGGCCGGGTGCTCCATGCCCGGGGAATTGTCTCATTCCACTTGCCGGGGCAAAGTATGTCTCCGCCCCTCTATTGGCGCACGGACTAACGCTAACCAGCCGCGCCCATGGTTTTTGGCGCCTCGTCAATTTTGGGATTCTGGCCATATTTGTTGTCGCCGGGCTCGCTATCTAAACACAGGATTACCAAATTGACGATAGGAAGAAGAATCCACCAGCCACTGCGGCCGCTGTCGTGCATTCGTCGAACTGCAACGGCCAGACTGGGTAGCAATACGGCCAAGTTGTAAATAACGGCGGCGACGTTGCTTATGGAGGTACCTTGTTGGAGAACGCCGCCGATAAAACCTGTGATAAAGCCGATGACCAGAGCAATGACGAAGTTAAATAGGAAAAACATCCAATATTCTTTGCGGCGCGCTCTTCCACTGAAGTTCGCGTAGTTGGATAGCACCTTGATATACCAGTTCATGAGTTTGTCCCGAAATTCCTCAAATTCCCCTCGCGCATCACTCAGGTGAGGCAGGGTATCTCCGTAAAGATGGCTGGCATCGTACCATTTCGCAAGGCCGGGAGTTGGCTCTGCCGGAGGAGCGGAACATAGCCGGGCGGAATTCCGCTTGGGATGCACGAACAGCTGCGGGGCTATGGATCAAACTACCCTTGCCCCTGAAATCCTTCAGTTTCGATCGCTCCCTCGAGAGACCATACCAGTCCGCGAGTCTGAATGCATGGTAATCAAGCAGCACATGCGCTGGAGCCGGAAAGGACTACTCATTCTGGCTGTAGCTCAAACTTGCTTCGACAGTAACCGATTTATCGCTGAGCAGAGAGAATCTATTGCTAATTACCAAGAAGTATGTGCCCGGCTTCAGCTTCACGTCAAACGCACCAGTGGTGAGCTGACCTGGAGTTTCCCAGAGCACCGAAGCCTGGTGGCCATTCATCCAGTTGGTTATGTTCATTTCGTCGCCGATGGCGACTTGCACATCGTTTCCGCTCCCACCCGATGCGGTGAAGCTGCCTTTAATTGAAGCTTGGAGCATGTCTGGGAGCACATCGAGACGATAACTTGCGGATTTGCCGGCTTCAATTTGAATCGCGCCGTTTACGATTGTTTGGCTCTTTGCCACCAACCGGCTTTCGGGCGGAGTCGGGGCAGACTGGGAAGTGCAAGCTTCTCCCATTGCAAGAAGCGCGAGCAGACACAAGCTAACGGCAAATTGTTTCAGCGCAGCGGGCTGGTTTCCTACAGATGTCATGGTTGGTATCCTCAACAACAGAAGCGTATTCGCGCGGCATTTTTGTCAAAAAACTCGGTCGAGTCACCTAACGTGACATCTAAAATCGACCTGTCGTGAAACTCTGATTCCGGATACGATGATCTCTGCCGGCCCGCGGCAATCCAGCTCCGCATTTCCGGTCGCCATGCCAAACAGGTCGCCAATGCCAAAAATCTTGACGTTCAACTTTATTCTCAAATTGGCTGAGCCATTTGAGGGGACCGAAAGAGGCTGATTATTGTCCGGCTTCCACTCAGCCGTCGCGACTTCGCTTCCGGAAACTAAGCAGTGAGAGGAAACCGATTGAAGGCCAAACGGAATCAGGGAAGAGTTCGTGACACGAAGAGCGACTTCAGGGTAAGCATCCGAACCCCGCAATTGAAAGCCAGCGCCCGCAACCGTGATTACCAGACGACTCGTAAGATACGACGGTAAAGCAAGCGCTGAGGCAACTGCCGCCAAGACAATCACGGATGCCGCAGCCACCATGAAATACGGCCAGCGACGCTTTCGGCGAGACAGCAGCGTACCATCTTTCTTGCAGAAAGTGAAACTTTCGGGGTAAACAAGACCGCACTCGGGACATTTAGGATTCACGGTGTTTTCTCTCTTTCGGAGTTGCTGTGGGAACAACTATTGCGGCGCTTTTAGGATCGAGCTGACCTCGGCAGCGCTATCTTCCGTCTGCAGCATACCGGCAACACCTCCACCGATCCAGACAGGAGAGCCGAAGGCGGTTGCATCGAGCGGGTCTTTCAACCTGAACGAGCCACTCTCTTTGCGAGCCTGGGTTAGCCATAAGGTCGGCGTCGTTTGCCCGTCCTCCCTGCGTATTTTGTAAACGGCTGCCGGTTGCCACACTTCAGCCAGCGGTTGGGCAGTTTTGACGCCAGCACCCGCATCTTTCCAGGCTGCGGACTCCAACACTACAACATTCCGCCCGTTCGCGCGAAACCTGATCGGGTAGATGCGCCTCGATTCAGGAGCAATTGCCCTGTCCGTTTCTTCCCGCAACTCCAAAATTTTTAGAGAGCCATTGCGCACGCTGACCCTTGTAAGATTCGCTTGCTCGGCCGTAGTCAATGACGCCGAAATTTCAGTAAGTTTGGGAAGCACTTTCACTTGGTGCTCACCGAGTGCTCGAGCCACGCTAGAGTCAAAGAGCCACGGCTCCACAGCTTCCGCAGGCGCCAGGATTTTGCCACCTCCAATTAGAAAGCCTGTTGTCCAGCTTTGCACGTTTTGCGTCTCCCCCTGTTTTGAGACCAACGCATAGCTCGTTTCTATTGCTACAAGCGAGCCCGCCATTCCTTTCGAGGCCTCCACGGCCAGGGCGCTTCTGTTTCTTCGCCACTCCTGGCCGGCTTGTCCCCAGACCCACACAGGCTCTGCGGCGCTCAACGCCGCCATCGCCGCAGCTTGTCCAAAGGGTCCGCCGGGGAGATCGACTCGAACTTCTTGATCGATATCACTGACGACCCAGGCGCCACCAGTAAAAATGGCAAGCTTTTCAAACAGATTGAGCTGGAGTTGCGCGCGCGCAGTGGTGTGCACTTTAGCCTTACCATTCCGGATAATTTACCGTAATGGGTCAAATGACGTCAACTCACGGAAGTTCAGCCGAGTTTCGATGCTGGAGAGTCCCTCCACCGGCAGACCCTCACGCAGTTTTATCGGCCCTTGCAGCGAGTTCACCCTGATGGGGATGCCGTTAACGGTGACTTGATCAAAGACAACCGCGCGAAGCGTGGCGTTCTGATTCGCAATCGCAGACAGTTCGAGTGTGGCACCAAACCCGCTTTCATCCAACTGAGATAGCTCAACAGCGTGCAGCTCTACCGTCCATGCCGGTGCGTGTGTAATCGCGTCCGTCGCTGCGGTTAGATAGAGTCGCGGACCAGAAAGGAGTAGGAGCGCCGTTACGGTAATAGATTTGATGGACATTGTTCAGACTCTACATTTATAAGCGCGATTCAGCGGTGACTTTTCGAAAAAAAGTTGTGCCATAGCGCTAAAGAACTCAGCGTCTCAGAAATGCCAGCTTCGGGAGTTTCGCAAAAGGAGTCAAACCCTGGAAATACCGACCCAAATCAATCCGAAAGGCTTCCGCTGAAGCATAGCGTTTCTGTGGGTTTCGCTGAGGGGCCATCATTAGTATTTGATCGAGGGAGCCACGCAGGACTCTGCGCAATTGTTCTGCGGTCTCGGGAAAGCCTATCAAACAAGCGTCCGGCAGCAACACCCGGTCACTAGCCTTCACGTATTTTTGAACAGTTTGGGGAGCAGCGTGCTTCTTTTCCTTACTTCCTTCGGGGTCGTCCGGCAGTGCGCCAGTCAGAAGCTCGTA
>PMQB01000582.1 GCA_003169195.1 Bryobacterales bacterium | reverse complement strand
CGCTTTGGAGGATGCGGATTTGGGTGGGGATTTCGGAGGAGTCGTTGCCACCGGTGCCAGCGTCGTAGACCTGGGTGGACTGGCGCATGTTCATGAAGTTGTCGTTGAGGTTCTGGATTTCGATGGCGGTTTTGGCTTGGTAGATGGGGGTTTGGGGGAGGGTGANNTATTCGAGGAGGCCGCCGGATTCGGCGCTGTCGTCATTGGGATTGGACGGGAGGGTGGGATAGGGCATGCCATAGCCGCCGCCGTAACCGTAGGAAGAGCGGCGGGCGAGGGCGCGGGACTGATCGGGCGCGTCGGACCGGACGATGGAAGCGTTGGTGCTGTTGGGGCGAGAGGGGGGAGTGCTGGCTTTATCCATTGGCATGTAGAGGAAAGAGGGACGGTGGAGGGGTGAAAGGCGTTTGTGTTCAGGTGGCGGAATAGCGGCGCACGGGGAAGGCGCGGACGGTTTCCTGGTGGGTAATTTTTTGGAGTTCGAGGGCGAGGATGCGGATGCGGTTTTCGAGTTCGACGATGCGGGATTCGAGGGCGTCGTGGGGGAGGCTGGTTGGTTTGTCGAAGTAATTGTTCATGGCGACGCGGGCCAGTTCGGAGACGGAGCGGATGCCGTGGGTGAAGCAGAGCTGGCGAAAGCGTTCGTGTTCCTCCTCGGTGAGGCGGAAGCTGATCATGCGACTGCGGGATTCGAGAGGCATATAGGGAAGAGTTTGTGGGGTTGCGGCTGGTGGCGGCTGGATGTGATCTGGGGACAGGTCGCCCGGGCGGAGTCACAGATCCGGTGAACGAGTGAGCGGAATCCGAAGCGCGAAGGGGAAACGGACGATTCAGTTTGGGCTGAAGGTCGTTAGGCGGCGACAGGAACGTGGTGCCGCGGGCGAGAACGGATTCCGCCAATCAGGAACGATGGCGAAGGAATGAAGAAATTGGAACGAGATCAGGCTCCGCCCCTTTTGTCACAGGAGCCAGTTTCCGAAAACTGGGATTGCTCTGAGACAAACGTTTAGAACCCAAGCGTAGTACAGGTATAACACGAGAACCTTAGGCCATGCAAGGTGCCGGAGTACTGGAAAACAGCGGGCGAGGGACGAGTAGTACTGACTGGGGTTATTACGGAAATACAGTAAGTCGTTGAAAGGCATGAACGGGGGAGCTTGTTTTGTTTCCGAAGATAACCGTTTGGATTGGGTTGGATTGATAAGAGTGATGACGCGGGCTGTGGGTGGGAGGTGGATGACAGTTGTATGACGGGTGCGTGAAGGGAGACGGCCGCCCTATGTTTTCATGCGTGCCATGAAGTACATGCCGCCGAGAGAGAAGATGACGTCGGGGGCCCAGGCGGCCATGGCGGCGGGGAGCTGGTTGAGGTCGCCGACCTGTTCGAAGAGGGTGCCGACGGTCCAATAAGCAATAGCGATGCAGAAGGCGACGAAGACACCGCGCATGGCGCCGCGGGTGCCTCCGACGAAAGCGAAGGGGATGCTGAGGATGGCCATGATGAGGGCGAATAGGGGCACGGCGAATTTTTTGTAGTACTGGACGCGGAGGGGCGTGGTGTCGAGGCCGCTGGCTTGGAGCTCATCGATGTAGGAGCCGAGTTCCTCGAAGTTCATCTCTTTGTACTCCTTTTCTTCTTTGACGAACCAGGAGGGGGTTTCGGTGAGTTCGGGGAAGGTGGCGGTGGCGTTATAGAACTGTTTGTAATTGGAGGCGGTGAGGCTGTTTTCCTGGCTGACGCCGTTTTCGAAGACCCACTGGTGGAGGTGGTCGTTCCACTGGGCGCGGTCGGCGGTGATTTGGTGGACGACGAGGAAGGTTTTGGGATCGAGGTCGAAGACGTTCACTTTGGACATGATGGCTTGTTTGGGATCGAGGTGGAGGAAGTTAAAGATGCGGGAGCCCTGGCCGTAGACCCATTGGCGGTCGGCTTTGAGGTAGGTGGCGACGGGCTTCTTTTTGATTTCGGCGCGCAGCATTTCCTGGCGGCGGTTGGCGGCGGGGATGTAGAAATGGTCGAAGGCGAAGAGCAGGACGCTGATGACGAAGCTGGCGAAGATGACTGAGGCGGCGAGGCGGTGGACGCTGACGCCGGCGGCTTTGAAGGCGGTGACTTCGTTGTATTTGGTGAGGATGGTGAAGCAAATGAGAGAGGCGGCTAAGGTGCCGATGGGGGTTAGCTGATAGATCAAGCTGGGGGCGAGGTGCCAGAGGTAATCGAGCATGGTGGCCATGCTGATTTCGTTTTTGACCATGTCGCCGAGGAGTTCGAAGAAGGTGAAGACTTCGATGAGGGAGACCAGGGCGACGAGTAAGATGGCGAAGTAAAAGAGGAAGCCGTTGAGCACATAGCCGTCGATGAGCATGGGGCGCAAGCCGAAGCCGCGCGAGTTAAGCGGCCCGCGGACGGCAGTTTCGGTGCCGGCTTGGACGAGTTGCAAGGTCCGCTTCCAAAGGCGTAGGCCGATGGCTTTGAGCCAGGCGCCCCAATCGAAGTCGCCGGGTTTTTCTAAGCGGGAGAGGAGGATGGTGCCGAGAATGGCGTAGACGATGCCGGGGGTCCAAACGGCCACGGGGACGGGCAGGCGGCCGTTCTTCGCCAAGCCTAATAGCGTGGCGTAACTCATGTAATAGAGGAACGCGACAAGGACTGTCATGACGTAAGCGGACGACTTGCCGCCTTTGCGCGAGGACACACCAAGCGGGATACCGACCAGCGCCAGCAGCATGCACGCGATGGGCAGGGCGACGCGCTGATGGAGTTCGATGGCGGCATCCACGTAATCCTTTTTCGAGAGGTCGTGGCGATGGTAGACGTATTTGTAGAGGGGGCCGGTGTCCATCTGCTGGACGGTTTTGTTGACTTGCAGATCTTCCTGCTTTTGCGCTTGCAGAACCCACTGGTGGCGTTGCGCGACAGTGGTGATGGCTTTGCCTTCTTTATCGCGCTCGGTGGAGCGGAAATCGCGCATGTCGAGGATGATGCGATTGTTGGCGGGGTCGGGATAGGGAATGGCTTGCTGGGCAACGATGATGCGTGGGCCTTCGCCGCGGTTCTTGCCTTCTTCCTGGAGTTTGGCGGGTGGGGTGACGTCGGCGATAAACACCTGATGCCAGACGATCTGTTTCTCTTCGGTTTGGACGTCGCCGACATAGAGAACGGTGTCGGGAAATTGTTCGTCGAAGATACGCGATTCAATGTTGCCGGTCAACTGAGCCGCTACGAAGCTGCGCGCGGTTTTGGTCTCCAGGTTCATGGACAGGGGCGTGAGCCAGAGGGACGCGAGCGCCGTGATCACCATGGCGACGAAAGCAAAGAGCATTACGGGCCGTGCAATGCTCACGCTCGAAACGCCGGCGGCGCGAATGGCGACGATTTCGCTATCGGCCGACATGCGGCTGAGACCGATCAAGATGCCGACGAGGACTCCGAGGGGCAGGGCAAACGGCAGGGTCGCGGGCAAAGCGTAGAGCAGAAGCTTGGCCACGACCGGCAGCGGCGCAGAGCTCTTGACCAGCATGGCCGAGAGTTTTTCGATGGTGCGCAGGAAGAGGACGAAGACAAAGAGGCCCGTGCCGAGGAGAGCGCTGATGGCGACTTCTTTGAGGATGGCCCGGCTGAGAATTCGCATGCGCTACTGTTGCGCGATGAGCGCGGGCGCGGGGACGATGGGTAGTTTGCCCGGCTCATTTTCCGCGCGCGCCAAATCTACGCTATCGAGCAGCAACGAAGGCGCAACGATGGCGGTGGTGGTGGCGCTGTTGGCTCCGTCGGCGTGGTTGAAGCTTGATCCGTTGTTCACGTAATTGAAAACGTAGGGCTTGTCGGAAGCCAAGTCGATGTCGCGCAGATCTTTGGCGCTGAAGTCTTTGAAGCGCAAGCCGCGGACTAGTTCTTCATGGCCGTCCAAATAGACGCGGTAGGCCAGGAGCGGAGAATTCAGGGTGCGCGAATAGCCGCCTTTCTGCAATTGCCGGCCCATGCTTTGCAGTTCTTCGCCGTTGGCGGTAGATGGAAAATCCAGGCGCCGGATCAAGAGTCCGTACTTCAAACCGGCGGCCTTGGCTTTTTCGAGAAGCTTCGCTTTCATGTCGGTCTCTTTGGTGGTCTCAGATGCTTGAATGAAGAGGTTGCCGGGCACCGCGGCTTCGGTGCCCCAGGCACCGGGCAATCTTCCATGACCGTTTGAAACAGTAATAGATTTGACGGGTTCGCGGCTGGCGAGAAATCCTTTCAGGACGCCTTTGTCCACGATGACGACGCGTTCCGCGGGAACGCCTTCATCGTCGACTTTGTAATAGCCCGCTAACTGGGTGCCGTGAAATTCTTCTTTGGCTGGGTCGTCCACGATGCTCATCCATTCGGGCAAAACTTTGCCGCCCAGTTTCGTAGACCAAACGCTTTCGAGCACTTGTCCGGCATTCGAACCGGGCGGCGCGACTGGTTTCCGTTGCAGCCGCACCGCATCGGCCAGGGTCGAGGCCAGCATCTGCGCAGCCGCTTCCTGTTCGAACAAGACGGGGCCGCTGTAGTCTTCGGAAATCGGCGCTTTGACCAGGTTTTCCAAATCAGCGGCCACGCGCTCAGCCAACTTTTCCAAGTCAGCGGGACTCGGCAAACTGGCTGCCGTTAATCCAGCTATCGCTTGGTAATTCCAGACTTTGTTGCCGTCTGGCGCCAAGGCCTCACCGCGGATGGTGACGTCGGTCAATTCTTGCGGGATGCGGACAACCGTTCCTTCGCTATTCACGATACGGTATGCGGACGAGATCGTGCGGAAGCGAACAGCCGACTGGCTGACGGAAGGCGCGGCGGAAAAGCGTGCGGAGACGTGGCGCAGAATTTCTTCCCACTGGTGCTGATCAGCTTGCAAGTGCGGCACTGCCTCCACGTCCACAAGCGGTTTGGCCGGCGACAAATCGGGAGTGGTATCAGTTTCGGCAATCTCCCGCAACGCATTTCGCTTGCGAGTGATTTGGTCGGTGGCGGCTTTGTACATCGAGTCGGTGACGAGCCAGAAATCCTGCCGCATGGCGTCGTAATCATCGTCAATCGGCAGGGCACCGAAGCGCGAGGAGCCGCTGTAGATGGAGTTCGAGTTATCGAACTGGTAACTGCCGACGCGAATGTCAACGCGGGGCGAGCGGGAACGGCCGCGCATGGACGAGAGAATTCCGCCCAAGCTCGCCGTGATGACCATTTCTTCGCCATCGCTGGTGGTGTATTGCACGAAATACGGTTTGTCCAGCGCATTGAGCTGCAAGGTTTTGGCGCGTGCCAGTTCATCAGACATAGCGCGCAACTGCACGTCTTCCCTCAGGGCGGCTGCCGCTGCACCGTCAGCTCCGGATAAAAGAGTGTTAGCGAGACTACTGAGCGCCAAGGCGGTAATGACTCGAGTTTTCATTTAGTGATCGGCCTTGGCAGCAGTGGCTGCTTCTCTTGCGAATTTTGTTTTTTCTGCGTTTCGATTTCCGAAACCAATACAGCGGGCGAAACGGCGGATACCGGGATGCTGCCCGATTCGGCGCCACAGTAGCCGTTGAAGACTTCGGCGGTGTCCGATGTGGCGACGATTTTCTGGAAGCTCGCCAGAGGTGTGCCGACAATATCCACGCCGCGAATCAATTCATCTGGACGTCCGTCCGCGAAAACCCGGTACACCACCAGTGGAACAACGGTAAAAGCTTGCAGTCCACGGCGTCCGGTGGTGGTGTAACCGCTGGACACTTCCTCAAAATACAATCCGTAAGGCTTTTGCTGGCGCTTGATTTCTTCAACGAGTTTGGCGCGCAGATCTTTGAAAGAGAGGCTCTTGGACGATTCGACAATGAGGTTCGATTGGCGCGAAACGATTTCTGCTCCCGGTTGCCGACGGCCATGGCCATTTGATTCTTTGAACTCACCCACCGGCGAACGCGACAACAGGAAGGTTTTGAGGACACCATCTTGTACGACTTTGACGGGGCGGCCTTTGACCCCTTCGTCGTCGTATTCGTAGTGACCGATCAGATCGTGGCCCTTGTAGTTATCGAGAGTGGCGTCAAAAGTGACACTGATAAAGTCGGGCAATACTTTGGTGCCGAGCATCTTTGTGAAAGTTTGGCCCTCGCTGATATCTTTCTGGCGATGGCCTTCTACGCGGTGACCAAAAATCTCGTGAAAGAAGACCGCGGACGCGCGACCGGAAAGAATCGCCGGGCAGACAATGGGTTCGGCCGGGGGCGCCACGGCCAAGTTGTCCAACTTTTTCGCCAGCACTTTCACGCGTTCCATCACGACTTTGTCGGACGGCAAGTGCGTGGGATCGGCCGCTTCAATCGAATCAAAATCCTCCAAGCCCATGCCATCGGGCGCGAGCGCTTCGGCTTGCATTTCGATGCGGAAGAGATTGCTGCCGGTTTGGATAGACGAGCCTTCGGTATTCACAAAGGTCCGCACATCGCGACGCGCCACGAAGTTCACGCCGGAAGCCAGAATCTTTTCGTGGCTCTTGAATTCGGCCGACCAGGCGCGGACGCGTTTGGCCCAATCCTCTTTGTCGATCTTGTATTGCTCAGGGGCACGCACATATTTGACGGCGGGATCGACGGAGAAATCGGCGTTCTTTTCTTTATCTTCGGCCAGCAATTGCTCGTCGGTCTTGATTTGCAGCAAGCGGCGGGAAGCGGCGCGGTACACGCGGTCCGTCTCGGCCCAGAGGGCACGGCGGATCTCATTAGGGTCGTCGCTCAGGCTGATCTGCATGAAGCGAGTGAACTGGACGCGAGAATCTTTATAGGGATGGTAGTTGTCGAACGCGGGGCTACCGACGCGGATGGTGGTATCGAACCCCCTGGCATGCGATTGCGAATCGGTGAGCAGCGCTCCCAGCGTAGCGGATTCGAGCGTCGTTTGCTCATCCGTTACTTCGTACGCCATGTAGTACGGGGGCGGATCGCCTTTGGCCTTTAACGTCGAAAATTCACGGCTGAGTTCGTCGGTCACGATTGCTAGTAGATCGCTGTGTGAGCCGTCGGAAGCGCGGGCTTTGGCCACGGTCCAACCGGTTACAAACACACATAATGCGAGAGCCAAGCAGACACGGGGGGCAGCCAACAAACGCAGGTAGGCAGTATTTTTCCGCAACTCCAAGAATATCAGCCGTTTCTTGGACCGACCGTCACGACGACATTCAGCGTCTGACATCAACCAGCCAGCTTCTTTAAGCTGTCTGTGAACGGGGCGCGGGCAACGCCCTTTTCAGTGATAATGGCGGTGACATAGCGGTTGGGCGTCACGTCGAAAGCGGGATTCGCCACTTTGATGCCGTCAGGCGCCATGTGAACGCCTTGCACGTGGGTGACTTCTTTCGCCGCGCGCTCTTCGATCGGGATTTGGTCGCCGGACGTGAGAGTGAGATCGAGTGTCGAGATAGGCGCGGCGACGTAAAACGGCACGCCATTTTCTTTGGCCAGGACGGCGACGCTGTAGGTGCCGATTTTATTCGCGACATCACCATTCCCGGCAATACGGTCAGCGCCTACGACCACACAGCCAATGCGGCCGCTCTTCAAGAAATGCCCCGCCATGTTGTCGGTGATGAGAGTTGTTTCGATGCCGTCGCGCTGCAGTTCCCAGGCGGTTAAGCGGGCGCCTTGCAGGAAGGGCCGGGTTTCATCGGCGAAGACGTCGATCTTTTTCCCCATTTGGACAGCGGCACGTATGACACCGAGCGCCGTGCCGAAGCCGGCCGTGGCCAGTGCACCGGCATTGCAGTGGGTGAGAACGGTTTTGCCGTCGGGCACTAATTCCGCGCCGTGGCGGCCAATGGCTTGATTGATGGCAATGTCTTCTTCACGCACCAGAGCCGCCTCTTTGACCAGACGCGCGCGCACAGCTGGCAGACCAGCAACTTTGGTCTCGTCATAGACACGCTTCATGCGATCGATCGCCCAGAACAAATTGACGGCGGTGGGGCGTGTTTTGGCAAGAGTGTCGCAAATGACGGGCATGTCGGCTTCGAGATTGTCCGACTTCAACGCACCGATGGCGACGCCCATGGCTGCGGCCACGCCGATGGCGGGTGCGCCGCGAATGATCATGCTGCGAATGGCTTCGGCGACTTCCAGATAGTCGCGGCAAGTGACGAACACAGTCTCGCGCGGGAGCCGAGTCTGATCAATCATGACGACGCCATCCGGCGTCCATTCGATGGTCTCGATAGTTTTGGTAAGAGTGCTGGTATTCATTTGTGATTTATATATTTTTGCGCCACGACGCCGATGATGGCGAGAGAGTTGAAACAGCCGTGCATGACGGCTCCCGGAATGATGGAATGTGTGCGGGCGCGAACCACCCCAAGGACCAGGCCCACCACGGTGATGGCAGCCACATATTGCCAAGCCCATTGATATTCGGAGCCGTGCAAAAGGCCGAACAAAAAAGCAGTAAGGCAGATGCCGCCGGCGGCGCCGAGACTTTTCGAAAGCAGTGGCTGCCAAAACCCCCGGAAGAACAGCTCTTCCGCGAGCGGTGCAAGAAGAACGGCGATGACCGCTAAAAGGGCCAGGGACGCCGGCGTATCGCCTAAGTTATCGAACGGCGTTTTTACTTTCGGCGTGTGGATGAGAGACGCGACCAGATTGAGGCCAAAGGCGAGCAACACGCCGCCTAATCCTGCGGAAAGAAGATTCACCTTGGTTTTGTGCCAACCTAAAGAGGCGAATACGCCGCGGTCGTAAGTCATCTTAAAAACGACGCGAAAGCCGAGGTACATGGCCAAGTAGGCAACGATTTGGATGATCAGCACGAGGCGCATATAAAAGAAAACGCCAAAGCTGGCCGCCAGCATAACGAGGAAACACCAGCTAGTCAAAATTACGAGTTCGGAATAGCCCCAAAATGGCTGGTCAGGATGCTCGCTTGGCGGTTTGGCGATTATAGGGATCGCCGGCTCTTCTGTCTCGCTGACGGGTACATCGGCTTGATTTATTTCTTCAGGCTGCATGTCCCGCCTTTATTATCTTCCGAAGAGCAGTCGCGGTATGGCTGCGCTTGTTGCGCATCAGTTGTTCAGGGGTTCCGGTGACTACAATGTGCCCGCCCTCTTCCCCGCCCTCGGGCCCGAGATCGATCAGGTAATCCGCGCTCTTGATGACGTCGAGATTGTGTTCAATGACGACTACGGTGTTGCCGAGATCCACAAGTTTTTGGAGCACATCCAGTAGATGCCGGACATCGTCGAAATGCAACCCAGTAGTAGGCTCGTCGAGCAAGTAGAACGTCTTACCGGTTTGGCGTTTGCTGAGTTCTTTGGCGAGTTTGATGCGCTGCGCTTCGCCGCCGGAGAGAGTAGTCGACGATTGGCCCAAGTGTATATAGCCGAGGCCTACGTCGTTTAACGTTTTGAGCTTGGCATGAATCTGAGGAATGTTTTCGAGGATACCGAGCGCTTCTTCGACGCTCGATTCGAGCAGGTCGGCAATGCTCTTGCCTTTGTATTTGACTTGGAGAGTTTCGAGGTTGTAGCGACGGCCGCGGCAGATGTCGCAAGTGACGTAGACGTCGGGCAGGAAGTTCATCTCAATGCGTTTGAGACCATCGCCCTGGCAAGCTTCGCAGCGTCCGCCTTTTACGTTGAAGCTGAAGCGGCCAGCTTTGTAGCCGCGTTCGCGCGATTCAGGCAGCATGGCGTAGATGTCGCGGATGGGCGAGAAGACGCCGGTATAGGTGGCGGGATTTGAGCGCGGCGTGCGGCCGATAGGCGATTGATCGATCTCAATGACTTTGTCGATGAATTCGAGGCCGCTGATGGAGGTGTGCGCACCGGGCATGGCGCTAGAGCCATAGACTTCTTTGGCAAGCGCGCGATAGAGAATGTCGTGTACGAGTGTAGACTTGCCGCTGCCGGAGACGCCGGTGACAACGGTGAGTGTGCCGAGAGGAAACTCGACGTTGATGTTTTTGAGGTTATGTTCGGTGGCACCTTTGACTGTAAGTTTGTTGCCGTTGCCGGGCCGTCGCACGAGAGGCGCGGCGATGGAGGTGTGGCCCGAGAGATATTCACCCGTAAGAGAAGCGGGCGTGTTCATGATTTCGGCGGGTGTACCCTGTGCCATGACACCCCCGCCTAAACGGCCAGCGCGCGGACCAAGATCGATCACGTAATCGGCACGTTCGATGGTTTCGGCATCGTGCTCTACAACAAGAACGGTGTTGCCCAAATCACGCAGTGAATGGAGAGTATCGAGGAGCTTACTGTTATCGCGCGGATGAAGGCCAATGGAGGGTTCATCAAGCACATACAACACACCGCGTAACTTGGATCCGATTTGCGTAGCTAAACGAATACGCTGGGCTTCGCCGCCGGAGAGTGTGGCGGAGGATCGATCAAGACTGAGATAGTCGAGGCCTACGTCGCTGAGAAAGGTCATGCGGTTTTGAATTTCTTCGATGACGCGCGCCACAACCTTCAGTTCGCGATCGGTGAACTTCCACTTCTTGACAAGCGGTAAGGCGCGGGCCATGGGCATGCCAGTGAAATCGGCAATGGAGATGCCTTTGACGCTCACGGCCAAGCTGGATGGTTTGAGACGACGCCCTTGGCAATCGGGACAGGTAGTGGGAGACATGAACTCCATAAGCCACTCGCGATAGCCTTCACTGGCACGGCTGTAGTGATCTTCTAGCGTCTTGAGAATGCCCGGGAATTGGGTGTTGCCGTAGATGAGCGCGGTACGCGTTTTCTTGGGCAGATCTTCAAACGGCGTGGTGAGATCGATGCTAAGGGCTTCACTCGCTTCTGTTAGTGCCGACAACATGTAGGAGGAAGTGCCGCCGGGTCCGAGGCCGCCTTCCATGAGCGGCTTTGACTCATCGTTGATGACTTTGGCTGCGTCGAACGCCCAGGTGCTGCCAACGCCATGGCAAGTTTCGCAGGCGCCGTAGGGGCTGTTGAAAGAGAACGAACGCGGCTCTAACTGCGGGATGCTCGTGCCATCGTTGGGGCAGGCGAGTTTTTCGGAATAGAGGCGTTCTTCACCATCGATCACGGCGACAATCACTAAGCCATCGGCCCACTTCAAGGCGGTTTGAATGGAGGCTTCGAGACGCTGCTCAATGCCTTTTTTGACAACGAGACGGTCAATCACCACTTCAATGGTGTGGTTCTTGCGCTTATCAAGTTTGATCGGATCGTCGAGGGTGAGCAATTGGCCATCGATGCGAGCACGGAAACCGCCCTTGGCGATCTGTTCGAGTTCCTTCTTGTACTCGCCTTTGCGGCCGCGGGCGATCGGGGCGAGAATCATGATGCGCTCGTTCTGGTGCTGCGTGAAGACCTGCTCCAGAATTTGCGCGGGCGATTGTTTGGCGATCTCAGTACCGCAGATCGGGCAATGCGGCACTCCGACAGACGCATACAGCAGACGTAGATAATCGTATATTTCGGTGACGGTGCCAACGGTGGAACGCGGGCTCCGCGACGTTGTTTTCTGTTCGATAGAGATGGCGGGACTAAGGCCATCGATGGAATCGACGTCGGGCCGTTCCATCTGATCCAGGAATTGACGCGCGTAGGGCGAAAGGGTTTCCACATAACGGCGCTGGCCTTCGGCATAAATGGTGTCNNTTTTTTAGGTTGTGCTGGCGCGCGCCATGCACGGAAATGCGATTTAACATGTTGCGGCTCCTCCCATTGTCCTTTACTCTAGAATTGCCGTCCCATACTCCTCGGGAATGGTACGGGCTATACGCGATATTTTGTGTGACGCATTTAGGGGTTTCGATGTCTACTACGGCAGCACCTGTGCCGATGTTGTTACATGTAGAAGATGAAGACGGGGCCGCATTCTTGTTTCGCAGTGCTGTGCGCGAAGCGGGATTGGCTGCTATCGTTTACCGCGTTTCCAATGGAGAAGAGGCTTTGGCCTTTCTTCGTCGGGCGGGCCCGTATGCGAGTGCGGAACGACCGCAATTGATGGTTCTCGATCTGAACTTGCCGAAGATTGATGGGCTGACTGTGCTCAGCCGGATTCGAAATGATGACTCGCTGAAGAATCTCCCGGTCATTGTGATTAGCACTTCGGCCCGGCAAGCGGATAAAGAGAAGGCATTCTTACTAGGAGCAAAGCATTATATTGTAAAGCCGGATAGCTTTGATAAGTTGATCGAGCAAGTGAAGGCGGCTTGCGGGGATGTGCTGGCGGTGAAGAAGTAGGCAGCAGATAAGCGTGAGCACGTTGTCCAGTGAGACTTCAACAAGCGTTTCGACGACCTCAAAGACCTGATGAAGTCTGAATTCAAACGCGTCGATGAACGAATTGACGGTCTGGAAAGCCCGCTGGCTCGCAAATAGCAGCCTTTGCAGGGTAGTGGCGTGGATGCCCTGGGCTCTCCCCGACAGGAACAGCACTGGTCGAAGAGCGGATGCAATAACCTATAGTGCATGACGCTAATCAACAAGTGTTTCCCCGCAAGCTTGGCTCTACTTCTCTTATCCTCCACCTGGGTTGCGAACGCCCAGGAAAAGAAGGCTCCCGTTCCCGGTGAAGATTGGGTATCACTGTTCGATGGCAAGACGCTGAACGGTTGGAACGAAGTGGGCCATGAGAGTTGGACGGTAGAAGATGGGCTCATTCACGGCAAAGGCCTGACCAAAGACTACGGCTATCTGGAAACCGACAAGCACTATAAAGACTTCCAGCTTTCCCTTCGCTTTAAATGCGTAGGCGATGGCAACAGTGGCGTGTTCTTTCACTCCGCGTTCAAACCCGGCACGGCCGACGTGACGCAAGGCATGCAGTTTGAGATTGACTGCACCATGATGAAGCACACGGCGGGCGTTTATGCGGAAGATGGACGGGGGTGGGTAGTTTGGCCGTCGCCCGAAAATGAGGGCGTGGTGCGGATGGGCGAGTGGAATGAATATTTGCTCGAGGTGGTGGGGAACCGGTATCGGTCGCGTTTGAATGGCGTGATGATGGTCGACTTCACTGATCCGAAGGCGTCGTCCTGGGATGGGACGCTGGCGCTGCAGTTGCACGCAGGGGGTCGGGGCAACATGGAATTCAAGGATATCTGGGTGAGAGATTTGTCGAAACGATGAGCGGGCCTATACAATCTGTGTATGCCCAATTCAAATGTCTCTCGCCGGCAATTTGTGCAATCGGTGGCCGCAGCCACCTCCCTCTTAACGGCACGTAGCAATGCGGCGGTTGTTGGCGCAAATGACCGCATTCGCATTGGCGTAATTGGGGCCGGCGGTATGGCCACCAACCATATGAGAACGCTGGTGAAGATGCGCGAAACGGACAATTTTGAGATTGTCAACGTTTGCGACATCTTCGACAAACGGCTGGACCAAGCGGCGCAACTGACGGGGGGCGCGCCGGTGAAGGATTACCGGAAGCTGCTGGAGAACAAAGACATCGATTATGTCTTGATTGCGACGCCGGAACACTGGCATTACCAGATGGCGAATGACGCGCTGGAGGCGGGCAAACACGTCTACGTGGAAAAGCCGATGACGCAGAACATTGCGCAAGCACGCAAGCTGGCCGACAAGGTGAAAGCTACGGGCCGCAAGCTGCAGGTGGGCGTGCAGGGCATGTCGGACGAAAGCTACGCGGTAGCGTATGAGCATGTAAAAGCCGGCGAATTGGGCGACATTGTCCTGGCGCAGATTGATTATTCGCGCAATCACGTGGGCGATTTCTGGGCAGGCAATGACTATCCCATTGATGCCGATGCACGACCGGGCGTGAACCTGAATTGGGAAGCTTGGCTGGGCCCTGCACCGAAACGAGCGTGGGATCCCGAGCGCTATTTCCGCTGGCGTCGGTATTGGGATTACTCCGGCGGCATCGCGTCTGACTTGTTCATCCACCGTGCGACGCGCTTGTTGAAGGCGCTGAATCTTTCGTTCCCGGAATATGTGGTGGCTACGGGCGGGAAATTCGAGTTCAAGGACAGCATTGCGGAGATTCCTGATACGTTCAATGTGCTGGCGGATTATCCAGGCGGCCCAACGATGCAACTGGTGTCGTCAATGGCAAATGATACAGCCGTGGACCATATGATCCGCGGGCATCACGCCACCTTGTATTTCACGCGCACGGGCTTCACGATCAAACCGCAGAAGCAGTTTGAGAAAGACATCCAGCCGGTGACCTATGAGAAGAAGGGCGCTGAAGACCTGACACTGCATCACCGCAATCTGCAGGCCGCGATCCGTACGAATGAGCCACTGAACTGCGACTCCACCTTAGGCCTCTACGGTGTAGTGGTGTGCGATATGGCGGTGGAATCTTTCCGTAAACGGCAATATCTGAAATGGGACAAGGAAAAAGGCGCGGCCGTTCGGGCCTAAGAGGCCGCATTGCTCACGGCGCTGCTCAGGGAACTGTTGATGGTGGACCAAATTGCGCTGATTTGCGTTCGTGTGCTAGTTAGGATCGCGGCGGCGCACACGACGATGAAACCTAGTAACAGGGCATACTCCACCATGTCTTGACCTTCGTCTTCGCGCCACAGCGTTTGGAGGACCATTTTCATGTTTACTTTCCTAATCGTCAGAATTCCTGCACTTCGGTAGTACCACAGATCATCAATAATAGGTTGAACGCATGGCGAAGAACTTCAAAGATCTAACCGAGCAGGAAATCCTGGCACTGGCTATTACTTTGGAAGAGGAAGATGGCCGCATTTACGGCGAGTTCGCCCAGAGCCTGAAGGAAAACTACCCAGCCACGGCCAAGATGCTGAGCGAGATGCAGGCCGAGGAATCCGGCCACCGCGCCAGTCTGATGGAGCTTTACCAGTCGCGGTTTGGCGATCACATACCGCTGATCCGGCGCGGTGACGTGAAGGGATTCGTTTCTCGGCCGGCGGTTTGGCTGGTCGGGCCGGTTGGTCCGAAGGCCGTGCGTTCGGCGATTGAGGCGATGGAGGGGGAGACGCGGCGCTTCTATCAACTGGCGATGGCGCGGACCACCGACATCTCAACGCGCAAGCTACTGGGTGATTTGGCCGAAGCGGAGGCCCAGCATACCGCCGCCGCTGGCACCATTCAGCAAGAACACCTGACGCACGATGCCCGCGAGGGTGAAGCGGTGGCACAACGGCGGGTTTTCGTTTTGCAATTTGTGCAGCCAGGGTTGGCCGGCTTGATGGACGGTTCGGTTTCCACACTGGCACCGGTTTTTGCGGCAGCGTTTGCAACAAAGAGCAGTTGGGACGCATTCCTGGTGGGATTGGCCGCTTCGATCGGCGCGGGCATTTCCATGGCGTTCGCGGAGGCGTTGTCGGACGATGGCGAACTCACCGGGCGCGGGAGCCCGATCATTCGTGGACTGGTGACAGGTGTGATGACGACCGCGGGCGGTATTGGCCACACTCTGCCGTACCTCATCTCGAACTTCAACACCGCTACGGAATTGGCGATCTTTGTTGTCGCCATTGAGTTAGCGGCCATCAGTTGGATCAGGCATCATTACATGCAAACTCCGCTGCTGAGAGCCGCCTTGCAGGTGGTACTGGGCGGCGTGCTAGTCTTTTTGACTGGCATTCTAATCGGCAAATCATAGCCGAACTCGGAGATTTTAAAAATGGCAACCTTTGGCCTGACGGAATACGCAGATGCCAGTGCAGAAGTGCGTGCAATCTACGACGACATTCTGGCAACGCGCAAGACCGACTACCTGAACAATTTTTGGAAGGCGCTGGCCGCGCATCCGGAGAGTCTGCGGCGCACATGGGAAAGCATCAAACAAGTGATGGCTCCGGGAGCGCTTGACCCGCTCACCAAAGAGTTGATTTATCTGGCGGTAAGCGCAACGAATCAATGCGGCTATTGCCTGGCGTCGCATACGGCCAGCGCGCTGGCGAAAGGTGCCACCAAGGAAATGTTGAGCGAGTTACTGGCCGTAGTGGGCATGGCGAATGAGACCAATGCACTGGCGGGCGGTTTCCAAGTTGAAATTGACGAACGGTTCAAGACTCACGCATGAGCAGACGCCAGGGAAGAGCGTACCTTTTTATTCGCTGGAGTAGCGGCGGATTGGCGACGACACGGTTGGGCGATGTAGGATGGGCTTTCGAAAACGTAGACGCGCAAGGCAAGTTCTACTGCTTTCATTACGGCGCCACCGATGTCCCGGGGACCAACCAACCAGCAATGGTGCCGGCGCAACGCTCGTTTTGGACGGAGAAGTGTTTCACTTTGCCGGAGTTGACGAAGGCGATGTCAACGAAGCGGCCCGACCGTCCCGGGTACGACGAAGTGAAGGTGTTTCCGGTTTTGGATGCGAATCCGGACGCTGCGCTGCAATTGGCGCAGCGGCTGGCCGAGGCACGCAATAATTCACCAGACCCTTTGGAAGAGACACGGCAAGTGCTGACGGCGTATGGAGTGAAGGGGTTGATTCCCTCGCGGTCGTTTAGTGCGCCGTTTCTCTGGTACAACATTTTGCCGGGCCGCAGCGTATCCATTCGCCGGTTATCGATCCATCTTTTCGAAATGAAAGCGGATGCGAATACGGAACGTCCTATTTCGCTGGAAGAGATGGAAATGGAGATCAGGAGGGTGGCCGAACGGGTTTCCCCCGTGCGCAGCGTGGGAGAATGCTTTGTAACCCGTGTTCCATCCGGATTTCTAGTGGCCATCAATATAGCGGTAGATCCTCAAATGCCTGTTGTGGAAGGACGTCGCGTCGCCGATCGCGTTGCCGAGGCGGTGCGGGCGCTGAATCCAAACATCCGGCACCTGTTCGTACAGGTGTTACCGGACGAGAAGCTATTCTGAGCACGCTCTTTTGCAGGGCGTCCGAGGTTCAGCATGTTGCTGGCTAATATCGTCAAGGCATCCCGGCAAGTCGGAGAGACGTCCAAGCGGCTTGAGAAAACTGCGCTGCTGGCCGCGGTGATGAAAGAGTTGACGGCCGAGGAAACGGAAGCAGCCGTCGCGTTTCTTTCGGGAACACTACGGCAGGGCCGAATGGGGATTGGCTATGCGACCCTTCATGCGGCGATGCCTGAGCCAGCCGGTAGCGCTTCGTTAGAGATTCTGCAGCTTGATCGTCTGTTTGATCAACTGGCCGGTGTAAAGGGCGCGGGGGCGGAACAGCGCAAGCGTTTTCTACTGCGCGAAATATTCCGGCATGCCACCGGCGAAGAGCAGGAGTTCCTGGTCCGTTTGATGGGCGGCGAGTTGCGGCAGGGTGCATTAGAAGGCATCATGCTGGAGGCGCTGGCAAAAGCAACGAATTTGCCGGCCGAACGGATTCGGCGTGCGGCCATGATGGCGGGTGGTTCAACGGCCATTGCGCAGGTGGTCTTTGAAAAGGGCGAAGCGGGGCTGGCGCAATTTGACATTCAATTGTTTCGACCAGTGCAGCCGATGCTGGCGCAAACGTCAGATGATGTGGCGGAGGCACTGACGGAGTTGGGCGAGGCTTCACTCGAATACAAGCTGGACGGGGCGCGCATTCAAGTGCATAAATCCCAAGACCAGGTTGCCGTATATTCGCGCGCGGCAAACGACGTCACCGTGGCGGTGCCGGAAGTGGTGGAACTCGTTCGCGCGTTACCGGCGCGCGACTTGATTTTGGATGGTGAGGTGCTCAGTCTTACGGCGCAGGGTCGGCCGCAACCGTTTCAGGTCTCGATGCGGCGTTTTGGGCGCAAACAGGATGTGGAAAAGTTGGCCGCGCAGTTGCCAATGACGCCGTTCTGGTTCGACTTGATTTATCTGGATGGTGCGCCGTTAGTGGATGAAACGCAGAGCCGGCGATTTAGCGAGTTGCAGCGGATCGCTCCGGCCAACCATGTGATTCCGCACTTGGTAACCGGCAGCGCAGCGAAGGGTGAAGAGTTTCTGGGGCGCGCCTTGGATAGTGGCCATGAAGGCGTGATGGCCAAGGCGGTGGGATCGCCCTATGCGGCCGGCGCGCGCGGACAGAGTTGGCTCAAAATCAAACAGGCGCGGACTCTGGATCTGGTGGTCCTGGCGGCGGAGTGGGGCAATGGCCGGCGGCGCGGATTTTTGAGCAATTTGCATTTAGGCGCGCGCGATACCGAAAAGGGCGGCTTCGCGATGCTGGGCAAAACATTCAAAGGGCTGACCGATGAGATGTTGGTTTGGCAGACAGCGGAATTGCTGAAACTGGAAGTGGCGCGCGATAAATACACGGTCTATGTGGCGCCGAAGCTGATTGTGGAGATCGCGTTTAATGATATTCAGGTGAGTCCGCGCTATGTGAGTGGGCTTTCCTTGCGGTTTGCGAGAGTGAAGCGATTTCGGCCGGATAAGACAGTGGCCGAGGCGGATACGTTTCTTACGGTGCAGAAGCATGCGCTGGGGCATAGCGGGGCATAGCAAAAAGAGCGCAGGGAACTAACCGCCGGGATCAGGTGTCTACCTACGCATGCTCGCGCTATTATTTGCGCAAGAAGACGTGATGATCGACGGGTTCGAGCCACCGGCCTGCGAGACATTGCTCTATTGGCAGTTCGGTTTCTGGCTGCTATGGATGGTGCTGCATGTTTTTGCGCACGTAGGTGTTTGGCGATATCTGCAGGCGCATGCAGAAGCGGTTCCTTGGAAAGCCCTGCGGTATTGGTTGC
>PMQB01000457.1 GCA_003169195.1 Bryobacterales bacterium | reverse complement strand
AGTCCCGTTCTGGGAAGTTTCGCTGAATAGTACCGACAAAACGCCCACGGCCACTGGAATCTACCCTGACCCATAGTCGGCTCTGCCATTCGAACTCAAAACGCCGCCAACCGCATCAGGCGCAGCCTCCCTGGCCCTTCTCACCCTCTAAATCCCCACCAATCCACCTCCTCCATTTTCCCGATCCTATGAAAATTAGTGACCCAAATCCCCTATCGAATCAACCACATAAGCTTCCCTGAGGTTCCAAAAATTCCCCCGGGGCGCCGCAATTAAAACGGCCAATTTTCATCCGTCCACCTGACGGCCCCAAAGGGCCGTGCAGTGAGTCACAGGAACCACTTGCAAAACGCCAAAGTAGATTAAACTACTTTAGAACATAAAGTGATAAAAATGTTTGGAAGAAGGGCCTCCATCGATGTAAGATTTTGTCGCCAAACAATTTTCAAACATCGGAGAAGCCCCTTTGCAGATTATCTCGCCCGAGCACCTGGTGCAATTCAAAAATCTCCTCCAAAGCGAGTTATTTCCGCTGTTGGAATCCAGCCTGGGCCCACTCAGCAAACAAAGCCAACTGCTGGCCAGTGTTCTCAGCCTGGAGCCTTTAGCCCGCCACGTGAAAGAGCGCCGCGCGCATACGGGCCGCCCCCCGTGCAACCGCCTGTGTCTAGCCACCGCGTTCCTTGCCAAGGCCATCTACAATCTACCCACCACGCGCCTCGTGGCGCGGTCTGGCGCCACCGCCCGGCTGTGCACTGAAAATCGTCGCAGCAAACCGCGCCTGCGAGGGTAAGTCCTTATGGTTCAACTAACTAACCGTCTTTTTCCAGCCATAGGTTGAACTCAAACGCGGAAAGTCACCGATCCGCAGTTGCGAAATCTGTAAAAAACCAATAAAAACGCATATTCCACATTCCTTGACTCGTTTGTCAAGCCCCTTTTCAACGCGTTCTGCAAGACGTTCACCGATTTCGAAAATAAAGTTTCTCCCACGCAATCAACAACTTACCCCCAAAATCCCCCTCAGCCTCCCCGCCCGACATTCCATCCTGTCCTCAGAAAGCTAACACTTTCCAATTCAATCTCAGGACTTCATATATGACAACCCAAACCTTCACTCCTCCGGCGTCACTCCCGGCATACGCCCTCTCCAGCCTCAACTCCCTCTCCCACGGCGGCAGCGCCGAATCTCTCTTCATCCTCGGCGAAAATCCCGCCGACTATTACCGCGAACTCGACGAAGCCTTCGCCACTCATCAACCCTCCACCGCGCAGGACGCGCACATAGTGACCGAATCCGTTCACGCGCGCTGGATACTGTCGCGCCGCCTCCGCGCCCATTCCCTCTATGAGCACGATCTTCATTCCGAAAGCCCGAGCCCCATCGATTGGTCCAACGAACAACTCCACCGCATCAACTTAGTGGATCGCTACAAAACCCAAGCCGAACGCGCCTTCCGCCGTTCTCTCGCCAACCTCCAATCCATCCGCAAAGAAGCCTTCTCGCAAGAACGTTGGCGCGAACAACTCGCTTTGCAAAAAGAGAAAATCGAAATGCAACGCCAGAAATTCGAATTCGCCGTCGAAAAATACAACGCCCCCATCCGCGCAGCCGCCGCCCAAGCTGCTAAAAAAGCAGCAGATCAGCGCGCCTTTGCAGCCGAACGCGCTCAACACGCGGCCACCCATGCGCCCATTCAAATTCGCGAAGAATTCGGCGGCTGTGCCATCGTCCAGAAAGTCTGCATCCACGTGCAAGACGATCAAACCGTCATCGGCTACATCAAGCCCTCCAACAAAAAGGTCCGCCAAATCATCGCCCACCGCGCCAGCTATGCGGTACCGCCCATCAAAGTCGTTCGCAATTATTTCTTCAGCGACAACATTCCCAAGCAGTACGAGTTCCTAATCGACGAACACAACCCCCGCCCCATCGAAGACGCCTGCGGCACCCAGCATCAAATGAGTTTCGACGAATTCCACCAGCTCGCCAAAATCGAAGACCGCATCATCGCCACCCAACCCAAGCAAAAGGACTTTCCCGACGACGAATGATCCCCTCGCCATTACTGTCCATCCACTCCCACAAATTCCCGGCCCAAGCCCAAAAACCGTCTCGACTCCCCAAAATCGCACGCATTCGCACCTCCCATCCACCGAAAACAGCCCAGTCTCAACCAAATCCACTCACTTCGCCCTACCGTCTCCTCTGTCTCCCCTCTGCAAAATTCCGCTCCGTAAAAAACGCCCTTTCTTCGCTACTGTTTCCTGTTTCCTGTTTCCTGTTTACTTCTTCCTCGCTATACTCAACGGAATCAGTCACACATTCTCGCCTTAAAGGGGTTACTAACGCGATGTTTACCAGGAAAGCGCTTCTGCCTTTCATCTTTTCCCTCGCCTTGCACGCGCAATTAGTCAACACCACCTCGATCGTGGGCAACATCACCGACGCTTCCGGCGCCGCCGTCGTCGGCGTCTCCATCACCGCCATCAACACCGGCACCCAGGAAACTCTCCACGCCACCACCAATCCCGATGGCTACTACGCCTTCCAATTCGTCAAAATCGGCACCTATAGCGTCACCGCTACCCACCCCGGCTTCCAAACCGAAACCACTAACAACATCCAAGTCGACGCCAACGTCACCGTCCGTACCGACTTCACCCTCCAGGTCGGCCAAGTCTCCGAAAAAATTATCGTCACTGCCAGCGCCCCGCCCATCGCTACCGACGACGCCAGTGTCAAAGAAGTCATCAGCGAAAAGTCCATGGCCGAGCTTCCTCTCAACGGCCGCGACCCTCTCCAACTCGCCATCACCACACCCGGCGTTATACAAGGTCAGAAAGCCGCTAACGGCACCCCGCCCGGCGAAGACTTCATCGGCGCAGGCACTCGCGAAATTCAAAACAGCATTTCGCTCGATGGCATCTCCATCGTCAACAACCTCATCACCACCACACCCATCCATCCCTCCGTCGACGCCATCCAGGAATTCGAGGTCCAAACCGGCACTTACACCGCCCAATATGGCGCATATCTCGGCGCGCCCCTCAACCTCCTAACGAAGAGCGGCACCAACTCCCTCCACGGCGCACTGTTCGAGTTCCTCCGCAACAGTGACATGGACGCGCGCCCCTTCTTTCTTTCCCCCACCGCCGCCAAGGCGCCTCTCCACCAAAATCAATTCGGCTTCGAAGTCGGTGGCCCCGTCTTCATTCCCAAACTCTTCGACGGCCGCAACAAAACCTTCTTCATGGCCGATTACGAAGGCCTCCGCACCATTCGCTCCGCCACCGCCCTTGCCACTACCTTCACACCTCTCATGCGCGCCGGTAACTTCTCCGAAATCACCAAACAACTCCTCTACCCCGGCACCAAAACGCCCATCCCCGGCAACATCATCCCCACTGCCCAACTCTCCCAGCAAGCTCTCAATCTCCTACAGTGGTTCCCTCAAGCTAACGTCGCCGGCGTCTCCAACAACGTCGCCGCTGTCTACCCGAATAACGATCACTGGAACCAAAGCATCGATCGCGTCGATCAAAACTTTGGCGAAAAAACCCGACTCTTCTTCCGCTTCGCTTGGATTAACGAAGCCATCCTCCTCGGCGCAGCCAATCCCTATCAATCCACCACCACCCCCGTCAGCACCAAGAACTGGGTCATCGGTTGGACCCAAACCATCACTCCCAACATGGTCAACGACATCCACTTTGGCCGCCAAACCATGAACACCAACTCAGTGAATTATTGGTACACGAATAACCTCACCGACGCCGGTACCAAACTCGGCATCCCCGGCTTCAATGCCGATACCACCAACAACAGCCCCGGCATCCCCGCCATCAGCATCACGAACTACCTCGGTACCGGCAACGGCGCGACGAATTGGTTCCAGAGCGACACCACTTGGCAGGGCACCGACTCTTTAACCTGGACCCACGACACTCACACCATTAACGCCGGCATGGAGTTCCGCAAGCTCATCACGGGTCGCGAAGCAGTTAACAATACCCTCGGCCTCTTCAACTTCACCGGCTTTGCCACCGGCAACGCCGCAGCCGATTTCATGCTCGGTGTCGCCAATAGTGACACCACGCCTGCCCCCGAAGTCAAAAACATCGTTGCCGAATGGCGCGACGGCTTCTGGGTCACCGATAACTGGCGCGTTACCAAACGACTCACCCTCGATCTCGGTGTCCGCTACGAATTACCCACCGTCCCCTACACGGTCAACGGTTACGCCACTATCCTCAACCCCTCCCTCACAGCGTTGCTCCCCGCCAACCCTCCCCAGCGCGGCTTTGGTCTCACTGGCCCCAACCACAAAGACTGGGCTCCTCGCATCGGCGGCGCCTATCGCATAACCGATAAAACAGTCTTCCGCCTCGGTTATGGTATCTACTACAATTACAACCAGACCAACTCCTACACTTTCTTAAGCGTCAATCCTCCGTTCGCCTTCTCCACCGGCTATAACTCCGGCTCCGCTCTAGTCACTCTCGCGAACCCAGCGCCTGCGGGTCTCGGAACCTCTCCCACCGCCACACCCACTGTCTACTCACCTGCCGCCCGCCAACCCACTGAAACCATGGATCAGTGGTCTGCCGACCTCCAACAAGGTCTCTGGTCCAACGGCGCTCTCGAAGTGGGTTACTTAGGCTCACACACATACCACCTTGATCGCAGCTACTACATCAACACTCCCGCCCCCGGCCCTGGCAACGTCCAAACCCGCCGTCCCGACCAGTTATTCGGCTCCATTCGCATCATTGCCAATGATGAAATCGCCAACTACGACGGCCTCAGCGTCACTTACCGTCAGCGCCTCACCCACGGCCTCACGTTCCTGTCGTCCTACACCTGGTCCCACACTCTCGACGTCACTACCGATTCCAACGGCGGCGGCTCGCCCATGGACCCCTTCAACTGGCGTCTCGATTACAGCAACGCCAATTGGGACATCCGCCATCGCTGGGTCAGTAGCTTCACTTATCAACTGCCTCTTCTCAAGGGTGCTAAGTACGCCGCCGAACGCCTCGTTCTCGGTGGCTGGCAGGCCAACGGCATCTTCATCGTGCAAAGCGGCATCCCCATCAACGTCACCATCCCCACTGATCAAGCCAACGTTGGCTTAAGCGGCCAGCGTCCCAACGTGGTCGCCGCACCCTCCGCCAACTGCGGCAACAATCACCTGGTCAACTGCATCAACATTGCCAGTTATCAACTCCCCACCCTCTACACCTATGGCGACGCCGGCCGCAATATGCTCTATGGCCCCGGCTTCCGCAATCTCGATTTCTCCATGTTCAAGAGCTTCGCCATCAAAGAGAAGACTCGCATCGAATACCGCGCCGAGTTCTTCAACCTCTTCAACACGCCCAACTTCAGCAATCCGAATGGCGGCCTCCCGTCACTCACCCCCGGCACCTATACCTATAGCGCCCCAGGCTCCTTCGGCAACATCACGTCCACGGCCAACAACAACCGCTCTATTCAAATGGCCCTCAAATTTGTGTTCTAACGGAGATCTATGTTGTCGCTCGTTGCTCTGCTCTTCCTCTCGGCCCAGCCCACACAAACTGGGCCGAGTTTCTCCTGCGCGCATGTCACCAGCGAAGTCAACAAACTAATCTGCGCCTCGCCCACGCTTTCCGCACTCGACCGCGAACTGGCCAACGTGTTCACCAACATGCAAGGCCAGCCCATCGACCAAAAGAAACTGCAACAAGAAGAAAAGCTCTGGCTATCGAATCTGTTGCGCGACTGCCAAGACCCCGCCTGCATCCAGGCCAGATACCAAGCCCGCATCGCCGAGTTAAAAGAACAAAGCCTGAAAGCCGCCAGCCCCGTGGCCTATGAAGAGACTCGCCCGTTCCCCGCCCCGCCGGCCCTCTGGGCCCAAGCCCAAGCCCTCGTAGGCAAATCGTGTGAGTATCAGAAAGACGTCGTCGGCCCCATCATTCCAGGCTTTCGCAAGGTGCCCCGTTTCCTCCCAGTCACTCTTGCCAGCGGCGTCACAGTCGTCCGCGAAAGCGGCACCACCCGCTTCGCCTTCCTCGTCGAGTCATCACCGTGCCAAGTACGCGACGTCGTCACCCTCCCGGCCTCCGCCGTCGGCGACCGCTTCCTCCAATGCTCCGTCTCCGACCCCGCCCTCACCGGCTTCGGCATCCGTAACCCGCAAACCCACGGCCTCGATGCCTTCTGGTCCGTCGACCCCGCCACTCACAAAATCGAGCGCGTACCCATGGGCGTCCTCGGCATCGAGAAGTCAGTCAAATGCCAGCAACCCGAAACCGCCGAGTAGCACCCTTCGAACAATTAGCCGGGTTCGCCCTTGCTCTGATACTCCCCCAAATGCATACCGTGAACTAGCTGGATCTCGCGAATCAGTTCTTGCAGCCGGATCGGCTTCGTAGCGTATCCGTCCATCCCCATGGACATGCATCCTTCGCGGTCGTTCGACAGGGCATGCGCTGTAAGGGCGATGATCGGAATGCGCTCTCCATCCTGCTCACGCAGGCGAATGGCCGCCGTTGCCTCGAACCCATCCATTTCGGGCATCTGGATGTCCATCAGAATTAAGTCAAACGGCTGTTGCTCCAGCGCTGACAAAACCTCAAGCCCGTTAGGCACCACTGTCACAGCATGCTGTTGCTTTTCAAGCAGGCGTCGTGCTACCTTCTGATTGACCAGATTGTCCTCCGCCAACAGAATCTGAAGCTTCGACGACGCCTCAACTGTGCGTAAGCCATCTTCTGAATCGTGTTCGCGGTTCTCCGCCGTGGTGGGCACTTCAATTGTAAAGTGAAAACAACTGCCAACTCCCGGCTGGCTTTCCACCCAGATCCGTCCATCCATCATCTGCAGAAGTTTCGCGCTAATCGCCAAGCCTAACCCCATTCCGCCAAACTTCCGCGAAAATGTCGAATTGACTTGCGAAAACGCCTCGAAGATCGATTTCTGTTGGTCCTCCTCGATACCCGTACCTGTGTCGCTCACCGAAAACTTCAGCCGGGCGCGCTGCTGTGAAACCGCCTCTACCTCCACACCTAATTCAACTTTTCCCGAATGCGTAAACTTAAGCGCGTTGCTGAGCAGATTGTTAAGAATCTGCGACAAACGATTTGGATCGGCAACGACGCGTTCCGGCACATCCGCACCCACACCCCATCGGAACGTTAAGCCCTTCTCTTTTGCCTCAAAGAGAAACGGCTTCGTAATCGTCTCCAGCCGCTCGCGCAACGCAAACACCACCGGCTCGAGATTGACGCGCACCGCGTCGAGCTTGGAAAAATCGAGAACATCGCTAATCAAGGTGAGCAATGTTTCGCCCGACGATTTCACAGTCGCGAGTAACTCACGCTGCTCGTGTGTCAGGTCTGTCTGCAGCGCCAAGTCAGTCATGCCTAACACGCCATTCATCGGCGTTCGAAGCTCATGGCTCATGTTGGCCAGGNNTCCACGGGAATTCGCCGGCCGTCTGCCCGAACCGCCATGTGCTCGGTAGCGCCAAATCCTTGGCGATATTTCTCGAAGGCTGCCGAACCCAATTGGACATCTTCTTTAGCATGCACATCTTTCTGATGAAGTGTGGGGATCTCTTCCTGCGAACGGCCTAGCAACACCAGCGCCGCTTGGTTCGCCTCCACCAGCATGCCGGTGCGCGCATCCGCCACAACTAGCGCTGCCTGACAAGCGTGAAAGATAGCTTTGTATCTGCCGTCGCACGAAGGCATCTCACGAACGAGAATACCCAAACCGATGATCTCGCCCCCGCAATCTCTTACCGGAAAACGGGTTAACAACACTTCAATGAGACGGCCGTCCTTTGTTGCAAGAACCTCCTCACTATCGCGCGTCGCACAAATGCTCTCTAGATCGCGCCGCTTCTCAGCGTTTAGATCCGCAGGGAACACCAGGGATAGGTGGTTTGTAATCGCTTCATCGGCGCGATAACCAAACATCTCCTGGGCGGCACGATTCCAACTCCGAATCGTTCCGTTAACGCTTGTCCCAATGACTGCTTCACCGCAACAGGAAACAAGCGCGGCCGAAAACTTTAACGTTTCTTGTACTGAATCCATTCGTTAGTCACGTAGGTACGGAACCAGTGCTGGTTCAGTGCATGTTTCGCCACAAGAATCGTATCGGCGAAGTCTAGTAGGAGATGAATGTAATTCACCGCCACTCAACCCGGCAGATAGCGCATTTTCTCG
>PMQB01000630.1 GCA_003169195.1 Bryobacterales bacterium | reverse complement strand
CCCGTTCACATTCACGATCTTCACGCAACCGCGCTCCATATGCTCGGCATGGACCACACGAAGCTCACCTATCGATACAGCGGCAGAGATTTTCGCTTAACCGATGTGGCGGGCAACGTCGTCCATGACATCATTGGATAAATCGTTTTCAATCTCGGAGACATTGTGTGAACTGGCTTACGCTCTTCGCTCTGCTTGCGGCTTCGGCAGGCTCGCCTCATTCGGTCCGCTGCACCGGCCGCACCACNNCCACGGCCCTTCATTCTTCCGTCCTGCAAGTGCCGCGGCAATATGGTCAAGGCGGCCAACTCACCCTACTGCAGATCGTAGAGAACGGCTCGCGCGTCAAGCCCGGCGACCTACTCGCCGAGTTTGACTCCACCGACCAGTTGAAGCTCGCCCGCGATGCCAGCGCCAAGTTTGACGATCTGTCGCATCAAGTCGATCAAAAACGCGCCGAGCAAAGGAACAATACCGAGAAGCGAAACTCCGATCTCATCCAAGCGCAGGCCGACCTGAAGAAGGCTGAAATCGATATCCAAAAAGGACCAGTCTTGAGCGACCTGGAGCAACAAAAGAACGCCATCAAACTCGAAGACGCGCGCGCCCACATCGCCAGCCTCGAGCGCTCCAATCGCTTCCACGAACAAGCCGAGGCAGCCGAACTCCGCATTCTGGAACTACAGCGCGACCGCCAGAAACTAACCGTCCAACGCCAAAAAGAGAACGCCGCATTACTCACGCTGCGCTCCACCATCTCAGGCATGGTCGCTCTGCAAAACACCTGGCGCGGCAATTCCATGGGACACGCTCAGGAAGGCGACCGCCTCTATTCTGGCGAAGACCTGCTGCAGGTCTTCGATCCCTCCACCATGGTGGTGCTAGTGTCGGTGGCCGAACCAGACGGAGCCATCCTGAAACCAGGATCAAAAGCCACCGTCCACCTGGACGCCTTCCCAGATCTCACGTTCACCGCACATTTTGATTCCGCCAGCCCAGTCGCCACGTCCGGTTTTGCCAGCTCGGTTAAATCCTTCACCGCCCGTTTTGTGATCGATCAAACCGATCCCCGCTTGCTGCCCGACTTATCTGCCGCGGCCGACATAGAGGTCTCTCAGTGAAGCGCCTCGGAATCCTCGTGGTCCTCATCGCCGGCTCCGCTTTCGCCTGGAAGCAATACTCGAAACGCCACCATGAGATTGCCGACCTTCCCACGGCTCCCGCGCGCCAAGGCGAATTTGCGGTCATGATCCGTTGCCGTGGTTCACTTACCGCCCGTCGTTCTGAACAACTCACCGCACCCGTAGGTGTGCAGGATCTACAAATTGTCTGGCTTGCCCCGTCCGGCACTGAAATCAAAGAAGGCCAACCCGTAGTTCGCTTTGACCAAAGCCGGCTGCAACAGGAAGTCCTGGAGAAACGCGTCGCCCTGCGTCAAGCCCAAGCCTCTCTCGATCAAGGCGAAGCGCAGGCCTACATGCGCGTGGAACAGGACAAAGTGGATATCTCCTCGACGCGCTATGCCATGGAAAAAGCCAAACTTGAAGCCTCCAAACAAGCGATCGTCAGCGCCTCCGAAGGCAAGAAAAGTTCTATCGACCTAGGTATAGCCGAGGAGAAGGTAACACTCCAGAATTCCAGCGCCGACCTCCACGTCAAGTCCGACGGCGCCAAGAATGCATCTTTACGCCGTCTGCGTGATGAGGCCAAAGCGGAACTTGACCGCTCGCTGCAGCGTCTCACCCTCATGGAGTTGAAGTCTCCTTTGAACGGAATTGTGACTTATCTCAACAATCGCTCGCAAGGTTGGATGAACGCCCAACCTTACAAAGCGGGAGATCACGTTGCGTCTGGATCTGCCATCGCCGAAATTCCCGACCTATCCACTCTCGAGATGGAAAGCAAGGTCGAAGAAACAGATCGCGGCCGTATCGCGGAGGGCGATGCCGTCTTAGTGCACGTAGACGCCTTCCCCGAGAAAGCATTCAGTGCCACACTGTCGCGTATTTCTCCCCTCACGGAACAGAGCAATGATGAATGGCCCCCCGTTTCCACCTTTCGTGCGTTCGCCGCTATCAATCCACCCGACCCTCGCTTACGTCCGTACATGAACGCTGCAGCGGACATCATCCAAACAAAACTTCCCAACGCGATCAGCATTCCTGCCAAGGCAATCTTCACCTCACAGGGGCAGCCGGTTGTTTATGTCAAAGGTCCTAACGGCTATCAAAAAACGAAAGTGACAGTACGCGCTCGCAACACAGATGAAGTAGCGGTCGAGGGCGTGCAGGCTGGCAGTCAAGTGGCCTTGGTTGACCCGGAGCTAGCTAAGAAATGAGTTCATTGGTGCAACCGCTAGCGGCCGGTCCCGCTCGCAAGACCATTGTGCGCGCGCTCGTCTGGCTCATCTCCCTGGCTCTGTTGGGCTGGTTCGCCGTATGGGCGAGCCGTTCCATAGTTGCCACGAAAGCGCCAGTCATTCCGACGGCGAAAGTGCGCCGTGGTGATTTGAGTCTCGCCCTCACGGCCCGCGCAGAGGTGCGCGGCGGCGCACCCGAAACGCTCACCGCACCCATGATCGGCGGAGAACAGCACATCACCTCCATGCTGAAATCCGGCGACAGCGTCAAGCCTGGTGATGTCGTGGTGCAACTCAACACCAGCGAGCAAGAGTTCAAACTCAAAGAGGCTGAATCAGATCTGGCCGAGGCCGAACAGCACCTGCTGCAAGCCAGGGCTCAGAGTGCCGCCGATGCGGAAGAAGACGCCTACGCGTTAGCATCGGCCAAGTCTCAAGTGAAATTGGCCGAGCTCGACGTCAAGCGCAACCCGCTTCTAGCCACCATTGTTGCCCGCCAAAACGATCTCGCCCTTGAAGCAGCGCGCGACAAACTCGCGCAACTCGAACACAACATCGGCAATCGCCAAAAGACCAACACGGCTGCCATCGCGATCCAAGAAGCCTCAAAAACGAAAGCCTTGCAAGCGATCAAGACGGCACACGAGAGCATCGAATCCATGACATTGAAAACCCACCATGCGGGCTACGTCTCTATCAAGGCGACTGATCCGAACATGATTGGCCCAGGCATGGTGCTTCCACCGTTCCAAGTAGGTGACACCGTGCGGCCGGGTATGGCGATCGCTGAAATTCCCGATCTCGATAAATGGGAGGTGGCCGCACGCATGGAAGAGGTGGACCGTGGGCACGTCGCTCTCAACGACAAGGCGGACATCAGTGTTATAGCCTTGCCGGGCCGGAAGTTTCACGGTCATGTCAGTAATGTAGGAGGAACGGCCGGCCAGTTTTGGGACCGCCATTTCGAATGCAAGATCGCGCTCGAAGATCCAGTGACGGAACTCCGCCCGGGCATGAGCGCCATCGTTGTGATGACGACAGACGAATTGCGCAACGTTCTTTGGATTCCAGCCCAGGCTCTCTTTGAAGCGGACGGCCGGACGTTTGTCTATGTTCGCTCGGGCAAAAGCTTCGTGGCTAGGGATGTAAAGCTGGCCCGGCGCAATGAAACGCGCGCCGTTGTCACGGGAGTTCTGGAGGGACAGGAAGTCGCTCTCTCCAATCCGCTTGAAACTGAAAAGAAGAAGGAGGCTGCCGCCAATCCGCTGCAGTCGATACAGAAATGACCCAGTCGTTTGCGTTGTCTCGCTACGGGTCTGATCTCCTGCAAGCTGGCCAAAACCTTCTCGCGCAAAAGACTCGCAGCATACTTACCGCCTTGGGTATCATTTTTGGCGTCGGCGCTGTGATAGGCATGCTGGCAATCGGCGCGGGAGCGCGCGCAGAATCACTGCGCTTTATAGAGCAGTTAGGTGTGCGCAATCTGCTGGTAGCGTCTCGCCCAGCTACCAGCGATCAGGAACTGCAACAGCGACGCCGGTCTTCGCCAGGTCTGACGGAGCGCGATGTCCGAATCCTGGAGGCGAATGTCGATTCACTCGAAACGCTTTCCCCTCGCAAAGGATTGCATCCCAACGTCGTCCTCCCAAAGCCATCCAAAGAGATGCCTGAACTGTTTGGCGTTCGGCCCTCTTATGCTTTGATTCACAACTGGCAGCTTGCTGAAGGACGAGCGTTTGAGCCTGCAGACAATGAAGCAGGCGCCGCTGTATGTGTTTTGGGAGAAGCAGCCAAAGTGTCGCTTTTCGGCTACGGTTCGGCGCTTGAGAAATATGTCAAGGTGAACGACACATGGCTAAAAGTGGTCGGGGTTTTGAAGGAGCAGATTGCCTCCGGCTCTAGCTTGACGCAAGATCCGAATCAAGTCATCTACACTCCCCTGCGCACCATGCAGTATCGTTTCTTCGATATCAGCGGCTATTTGAAAGACGAATTAGACGGCGTTGATGTGCGGTTGAAGCAGGGTGCCGATAGCGTTGAAGCCTCGAAGATTGTAGTAGCTATTCTCAATTCCACTCATCACAACACAGCCGATTTCGCCGTCACCATTCCCGCCGAATTATTAGCGGAACAGCAACGCTCCCAAGCCATCTTTACTTACGTTATGGTGGCCATCGCCGCGATCTCGCTTCTGGTGGGAGGCATCGGCATCATGAACATTGTTCTCGCGACAGTCCTCGAACGCACGCGCGAGATTGGCATCCGTCGAGCAACCGGAGCCAGACGCGCCGACATCGTGCGCCAGTTCCTATTCGAATCCATCTTGATCTCCATCAGCGGCGGCATACTCGGCATCGGTTTCGGTTATTTCCTTGCCTGGCTCATTGCCGCCTCCGCTGGCTGGAGCACTATTGTGACCCCCACCTCCATCGTCATCGCTTTCGGAGTTTCGGCAGCGGTTGGTTTGGTGTTTGGTATTTATCCGGCGCGAAAGGCGTCGCGCATTGACCCCATTGAAGCTCTCCGCTATGAGTAAAAAGATTGCGGTACTCGTCATCGCTGCCACCGTTTGGCCCTCTTTCGCCGCGGACCTTTTAAGCAGCTACTTCGGCCGTAAAACTGAACGGGAACAAGTCCGAGTTCAAGATGTCGAAGGTCTCTCGCAACACATTACGAACGATGGCAAACTACACCTGCACCTGCATGACTTCCTGGAATTGGTCCTGAAGAACTCCACCGATATTCAAATCACCCGCATGAATGTGTACACGGCGGCAGACGCGATCACAGCAGCGAAGGCGCCTCTTGACCCATTTCTAGCTCCGAGTTTCAGCACCCAACGCACGTTGGCGCCGCTCTCCCAATTCTATTTAACGCAAAGCACACAGAGCAGCCTCTTCCAACAATCAAGCCTGCAATACCAGCAAGTGCTACCCACCGGCCAAACGATCAATGGAAACTTTGGACTTACACGCAACTCCGGCAGCGGTTATGACACGCCCGCTCTTTTCGGAAATCTTTCCTTTACCGTTACACAGCCGTTGCTCCGCAATCGCACGGGCATTGAATACCGCGCGCCTATCACGCTGGCGCGCACTCAGTTGAACATCACTTCGGAGTTGAGCGAATCCATCATCGGTACGGCCGTTGCTGCCGCTGCCCAGCAATACTGGCAAGCGATCCTCTCGCGCGATGGCATTCGCGTACAGGAACAAGCCGTTGCCCTCGCCGAAAAGGCCAATGAACGAGACAAGAAGGCCTTGGAACTGGGCGCCATCTCTAGGCTCGACATCTATCAATCGGAGGCGCAAGTCGCCGATAGCAAACGCAATCTCATCCAGGCCCAGCACCAATACACCAGCGCGTTGGATGGCTTGCGCCGCTTGATCGGAGCCGATGTATCTCCAGCCCTACGTTCCACTCAGATTGTCTTGGAAGACAACGCCTCTACCCTGCCAGTCAAGAACGAAATTCTGCCTTTTGAAGAAGCGCTGTCTAAAGCACTAGCAGTCCGCCCGGAGCTCCAAGCGGCCGATCAGCAGATTTCCATGGATCAATTGAATGCTCGCGTCGCACGTCAATCTCTTCAGCCGAGGCTCGATTTACAAGCAATTGGCGGCTCCAGCGGCCCCGCTATAAACTTTGGGGCACTTGGCATCGTCTACCCGGGCCTTTCAGACACCTTGAGACAAGTGCTGGGCTTCAACTACCCCACCTATGGCCTGAGTTTGAATATGACCCTGCCGTTTCGCAACAGTGCCGCCCAAGCTAATTTCGCTGATGCGCTCGTCAGCAAAACCCGCGACACCTATCAAAAACGTCAAACCCGGGAACAGGTAATCTTGGACGTTCGCCAAGCCATCAATGCCATTGATCTCGCAAAAGCAACGATTGACGCAGCCATCACCGCTCGCGACTTTGCTCGCAAGAACGTAGAGGCCGAGCAGCAGAAATTCGAGCTAGGAACAATTCTAGTCTTCGAGCTGTTAGACTCGCAGACCAAACTCGCCGCTTCTGAAACCGCGCTATTAGGTGCTTACGTAAACTATCAGGAAGCATACATTAGCTATCAGCATGCCACTTGGACTTTGTTAGATGGTCTGGGCATGGTGGTGCAGAAGCCCCAGGTGCGCTAGGGCTTCAGCATAGGCTTAAGGATTTCATCCAGCACCGCAGCCGTATCCGTCTGCCGAACCAGGTGCGGATATTTCTCGCCATCGTGATAGTCAATCTTCACCACTTTGAAATAGCCCGCGTTTTCCACAATCAGTTCGATCGGCTCTTTAGAAGTCTTGGCATCGCGGATGGCAGCGTGCAGCAGTTCTTCACTGGCCTTCCTACCGTTGACGGCAACCAGTTTCATACCCGGCCCCAAGCCAGCTTGATAAGCGGGCGAACCCACCAGAACGTCTTTGATCAATTCTTCACCCGTGACGAAACCAAGCGAATACCAAGCATTTACGCCTTTATCACGCGTCTCCAATGCATGGCCATATTCGTTCGACTGATCGTTGTATTCAAGCTTGTAGCCCCCATTGCTAATTCCGTTTAGCGGCGCGCGGGGCGATTTGGTAGTCAACCGCTCGTTTAAGAAAGTGGTCCAGTCATAGGGAACGATTGCATTCAAGTTAGCTGCAACATCGGCAAAGGTATAAGGAACAACTTCCGGATGGGTGTTCCCACCCACTCCCAAAAAACGTGCGGCAAAATCGTTGAGGCTATGTTTTCCTCCAGAAACTTTACGAATAGTCGTATCCACATCCAGCCAGATCAGTTCACCTTCGGCATAGTAATCCACTGAACGCCGCCAGTTGTCCCAGTCATTCGGAGTCGTGTAGAGGGTCTGCGCAGCGGTGGCCGTGTATTGCAAATTTAGCCA
>PMQB01000441.1 GCA_003169195.1 Bryobacterales bacterium | reverse complement strand
GCTGCCGCTGAGTCACCCCGGAGGAACTGTTGAAAACCTAATTCGGCCCGGGCGCGCGATTCCCACCGATTGTCGCTGAGTGTCTGCGCGGTCTTGAGAGCCTCGGTCCAGTCTGCAAAGGCCGGTCCACTGTCAATTTCGCCGTCTATATCGCCCTTGACAATCAGACACATCAGCCGCAGCTGCAAATCGCTTTGCAAAAGTGCTGAGTCCAACTCGCGACCTAGAAAATCGGAGGTTTCGGGAAGATCAAGAGTCTCCATCGACGCCCGAATTTCGCCCAGCTTGGCGTGTTTCGCGTTCGGAAGGTCTCCTTCACGGTCAAACAACTGAGCTGCTTGGTGGTAGAGCGGACCGGCATCGGACCAATTGAAAAGATCGGCAAACTGGTCTGCCCGCCGAAGCAGATCGACGGCATTCGTCTCAGCGCAAGCCGAAACCGGCTGCAGAAGTGCCGCCGTGAGAAAGAAATAACCCACTCTCCGAAAAAGCATGCATCTTCCCCAATGCAGAGATTCATTAAGTTAGACGCCTATCGAGTAGGACTTGTTGCGGGACGAGCAGTTGACTAAGTACGGCTTGTATTGCGGCATTGCCCGAACGAGCTACTCCACAATTGCCGTTGATGTATGCCACGCTCCATCGGGCGACTTGCGACATCGCACCGAATATTCGCCAGGTGAAAGTTTCGATAAATCAACTATCGCTGTGAAACTTGTTAGCCCCTTGTCAATTGCGGCCTTCGAGGTAGCGGAAGCGAGAACGTTATTGTTTGTGTCCAGGAATTGTAGCTCGTAAGGACCATCATCACTGCCTCTGGCCAAATAGACCGTTAGGTTAATCAGTGTGGCTGGTAGGCGCTGAGTTTGCAATGCGGGACTTTGAACCGGGGGAGGCTCGACCCCACGGACGACTTCTCCGGCGGCCGTTCCCTCAAAATTGAAAACAGCGGCTTCGTAGCGATTTGCCACCTTCGAGCCTAGGTCATCAGAATGCCGGCTTGAAATCATTCGGTTCAGGCCAAGCGTGACGGAGATCAAGAGAATCGCGGCAAGTGCCCCCCAGATCATGATCTGATTCCGGCGTTCTCTCCCGGCCCTGGCATCTCGAAGCTTTACAAACTCCCCAAAACATGGCGAACACTTCCATAAGTGTTCCCAGACTGGATTTTCGCGCGAAACGGTTTTCGCCGCCATAGAACGTAGCATCTCCGTACCTGGACATCCTGCCCGTGTTGGGTTCGGATAAGCGCGTAGCATTAGTTCTTCTAACGGGTCCATGGGTTTCGAGTCGTGATTCATCTCTTAGGCTTCAGCCAGTTCATAACGTGCCGCTTCGCGCGGGACAGACAAGTACGACTGTTGTCCGTGGAAATGCCCAACTGCTGACTAATTTCTTCGTGGCTCCATCCCTCCAAACGTCGCTTATAGACGTCGCGTTCGGTAGGTGACAAATTATCGAGCAGATCTTCCAACAAGATTTGGGCTTCGATCTCGGAGCCTCCTCCGCTACCGTTCCGCAAATTATCAAAGTATTCGGCCGCACTAAAGACAAGAGGTTCAGCTGCGGCTTGGCGCCGCTTTTTCTTGGAAAGCTCGAAGAATGCTTTTGTCGCGTAGTGCAGAACATTTTGAATCTCCCCGGCAATAGCTCTATTCGCAATTGTTATCGCTCGTTGAAGTATTGCATCAACATCAGCGTCCGGATGCTGAATTGCGCGCGTCACTGCCTCGGCAAGCTGCTCCCGAATGTGGTCCGGAACGCTCGCGCCGAGGTACGCGGATAAATTTACGCGGTCATTGCTGGCCATGCGAAGAGCCGGGGGAAACTCTGAACACTTTCCTTTAGCTTCACTCGATAGAAGAGCACGACGCAAGTCTTTTTCGATTGCTCTGTCACATTTTGTCGTTGATGCGGCGCTATAAAGTTTGGCGGCGAATTGTCCGTACCGGTGTAGCCCTCCAAAACCTCGTGGGATAGACCTCTGTGGCAAGACGGACTGCCACATCTATTGGTAGAAGTTGCCGCCTATTCCAGAATTTTCACCCTTCAAGAATTAATGTCGATCATCACCCCGCAATACGTCTACTTGCTCGACGAAGACTTGTACAGGCTAGGCAACGCGACGTCATCTCGGCTGGATAATGTTCGGTCTGTTGACGTCAACACGTTCCAGCAGAATGGCATTCTCATGGTTCGCGCCAATGGGAAAGGGATTTCTGTTGGCACGAAAGAATACCTTGAAAAGTTACAGCTAAGCGGGTGGCTTTGGAAAATTCCAACCACGACAACAATCCCTGCGGACCTGCTTCTAAACCCTGACCCGGATCCAACGAAACAGGGCCACTTCTTTCTTTGCCCAAACTCTGATATGACTATGGATAGGTACCGCGCACTGCTCTCCGAGCTCGCGTTGAGATGCGAAAGGACGCAAAAACTATGACTACGGCTACGTCGACACCAACCGTAACCATCAAGCTCACGGAGAACGACGCCCGTTTCGTTCTCGAAGCGTTGCAGATGCTCGAAGCCAAATGGCTCCACATTAATCACACGAGCACTAGCGAAGACGAACAGGCAGACTTCGGTATGGACGCTCTGGACCTGCACGGAACAAGGGAATCGATCGAGCGGGAAGCGGTCAAGGCATTTGGCCCGAGCGTTAAGAACTTTTCGCGCGAACCGTTCGCACCAGCTCCTACCGCCGACTAGCGACCCACTGATAAGAAGGCTCCCGGGGGGCCGCCTTCGCCGCGAAAACTCCGCGCGCCCTTGACCGCTCCGCTTAATTCTGAAGTGGTTCCCGAATTGGAATTGTCGCTACCCGGTTAAGCAGCTAGCCAAAAAAAACTTTCCACTACCGTCACAAACACGCGCCTTACGTGCGCTATAGGGTAGAGGTGTTCTGAGTTAGGCCTCGGGTTGTCAAGTGAACATAGAATGAAGGATACAATCCGTCACAAAATTGAACTTGCTAAAGAGGCACCCTTAGTGGATCTGTTCACTGTTGCGGAAGAAGACTGTCTCAGTGATGTGATGAGTGGGAAGGTGTATAAATTGACGCAGATCGCGGAACTGTGGCAGTGTTCTCACGAATTCGTAAGGCGTCAATTCATTCGCGAACCAGGAGTGGTTAAATTTCGCGGGATCTATCTGGTTCCCGAATGCGTCTTGCAGCGCTGCATCTCACGTTCAATGATTCGGCGCAGTCAGTGCGAGAGAAGCCGGGGGCATCGTACTTGAAATTGGTCCGAGTCTTCAGTTGCGTCGACTGGGCAGTTGTCCGTCACCTATCGGCTTCATGATTGGTTGCCGAGCAAGCGAAAGATCGTACGCCTGCTCCGAAGCGATCATGGTCCCACGAATGGCATGTGCGTAGTGCTTTTCGGTAGTGAGAACGCTGGCATGACCCAGCCATCGGCTGACGAACTTGATATCAGTCCCGGCGTTCAAGTGTCGAATTGAGAAAGTATGGCGGAAAGAATGTGGCGTTGGCTTATGCGTGAACTGCTTTTGCTTCTGAGCCATGGCCAATAGCCTAGAAATACGTTCGCGCCAGTTTGTGGTGGCAGTATCTAACTCACCCTTACAAGTCCAAAACCAATAATTGCATCCATCTTTTTTGCCTTTGAACTTCAGTCGGCGTAGCTCGGCTTCGACGAAATCCGGAATTGGAACGTACACCCAATCCTCCGTTTTTTGTTGAAAAACACGTAAGGCCCAGCCATTTCCCGATTGTCTGGGGACCAGTTGTCCGTCGTTCAGCGTAGTAGCATCACCGATTCTGAGACCCGCATACCGCATGACCAAGCAAAATGCGGCCAATTCGCAAGCGTTGTATTGCCCCGTATGTCCTCGCCCATCTTCTACAAACTGGATGCATTCGAAGACAAGCCTCTCCTCTTCGGGCTCTAAACCGAATTTCTTTTCGGTCTTTGTTCTGAACTTGATCTTCGTCGCCTGATTGGACTTGATCCACTGGCGATCTACGCAATACCGAAGAAAGGCACGCAGTCGTTCCAATTCCGCGCGCTTTGTCGACGGCGCAAGTGGAACTGCTTTAGGCGGATGAACACCTGGCTTATTCTTGTGCGGATTCAGATTGCGCCATGATTCGACAAACTTCGTGACCACGTCCAAATCATCCAATTGATTGAGCGAATGGAAGCCTCGATGATCAGCGAAACTATAGAGTCGCTGTTTAAGGAGAATCTCGAAAGTTCGCAGCGTGGACGGATCGACATTCCTCCCTTGTGGACCCGTGGACGCCAGAAAAGATTCCACAGCGTATTCGATAGAAACATCGACTGGCTTTACTGTTGGAGGCGGGACAAAGTCGCCCCAATCCTCCCAGTCGGCAGCCACAGATTCTGCCTTGGCCCAGTCAATTTCCTTCGTAGCTCTGTTGGTGATGTACCCGCGAATCCGCAAAGTGCCTTCGGCCGCGATGCCGCAGCGGCAGTCAATTGAACGTTCGGCCCGCGTGGCTGGTTGGTAGGTACGGGTCTTCGGAGTCTTGCCTTTGGTGCAATTGTTCTGGTGTCTGCGGAACAAACGAAGGCTTCCCATACCGAAAGAATACTACACCAATACAACACAGAAAAGTTGACACTCTGCAACTCCAACAAAATAGACCAGAAAATGATGGCGGAAGCTAATGGGAGTCGAACCCACCCGTGACACAAGGTGCCGCACTCCGGTTTTGAAGACCGGGCCCTGCGCCGGCAGAGTTTAGCTTCCGATTGAGATTGTAGCGTCTTTTTCATGGTCGAACAAAGCGGCGCTCATGGCGAAGCGCAACTCTTCGATGCCGGCGCCCGTGACGCTGGAAATTGAGAAAAATGGCGATCCGTGTTCGCGCGCTTTTTGGCGGACGGCTTCGATGCGGGCGGGGTCCTGGCAGGCGTCGATCTTACTGGCTAGAACGATCATCGGTTTCGTCAGCATCTCTTCGCTAAAGGCGCCGAGTTCGCCGAGAATGACGTCAAAATCGTGAGCGGGCTCGCGACCGCTGAATTCGGAGACGTCGACCAGGTGAACCAGCAACTTAGTGCGTTCGACATGGCGCAGGAACTGAATGCCCAAGCCGTGGCCTTCGTGGGCGCCTTCGATGAGCCCGGGGATATCGGCCATGACGAAGGTATGATCGCCGGCTTGGACGACGCCCAAATTCGGTTCGAGTGTGGTGAAGGGATAGTCGGCAATTTTCGGTTTAGCCGCAGATAGGCGTGAAATCAAAGTGGACTTGCCGGCGTTTGGGAAGCCGATTAGGCCGACATCGGCGAGCAGTTTGAGCTCAAGCTTGAGCTTGAACATTTCGCCGGGCTTGCCCTCTTCGTGTTCGGTGGGAGCCTGGTGCGTGGACGTAGCGAAGCGCGCATTGCCTTTGCCACCGCGTCCGCCTTTGGCGGCAACCCAGCGATCGTCCGGTGAAGCGAAATCGAACAACTGCTCACCGGTTTCGGCATCATAAATGACGGTCCCGATGGGAACCGGAACCTCCACATCGGCGCCATCCTTGCCTGTTCGATTGCTGCCTTCACCGTGACGGCCGCGTTCGGCAGTGTGTTCGGGATTGAAGCGGAAGTGCAGCAGGGTGTTGTGATGAGTGCTGCCTTTGAGAATGATACTGCCGCCGTGTCCACCGTCGCCTCCGCTAGGACCGCCGCGCGGCACGAACTTTTCGCGGCGGAACGCCAGACAGCCGTTGCCGCCGTCGCCGG
>PMQB01000703.1 GCA_003169195.1 Bryobacterales bacterium | reverse complement strand
AGCGAAGGCAAAGGTGGATGGCATCCAGGCGACTTTGGGCTTAGTGATCTTCGGCGGCGAAACCAAGTGCCCCCCCATGCCGGCGGCGCCTCCTGCTCCGGCTCCTCTACCGAGCGCATCGATTAGCGGTGGCGACGGCAGTTCTTCGGGTTCGTTCTGCCCAGGTAAGCCGGTTACCCTCCATGCCAGCATCGCCGCGGCTGATCGCAAACTCGCCTATTCCTGGACTGTGAACGGTCAAACACAGAGCAGCACTTCGACTGACTTGACGTTCACCCCCAGCGTTGGTTCTTCCAACATTCAGGTGACGGTCACCGATACCACCCCGCCTCCTCCTCCCATGGAACGGCCCAAGAAGTTCCCCGTCAAGTGCTGGGTACAACCGCCCGCAGCCGCCCCGGTCGCTCCGGTCACGGCCAGCGCTGTGGTTACCGTAACGCAGGGTGCGCCTTCCATTACCAGTGTTTCGGCTTCGCCCAATACGCTCGTTGCTTGCGGCGGCGAAGGTGCGAAATCGTCTAACCTTTCCGGTGCTGCGCAGTCTTCTGCTTGCGGCGGCAACTTGACCTACAAGTGGACCGTCAGCGAAGGCAGCGTCACCAACGACAGCAGCCCGAACGCGACCTTCGATGCGTCGAGCCTGAACTTCGAACAGAGCGCCCAAGCGCAAAGCAAGTCGATCGTGGCCACCCTCCAGGTGACCGACGAAGCCGGCAAGACGGCCTCGCAAACCACCAATATCACCGTAAACTGCACACCGCAGTGGGTGCGTTTGGATGATGCCATCTACGCCAAAAACAACGCCCGCGTCAACAATTGCGCGAAGCGCTTGCTGATTGACGACGCCGCCCAACGTATGTCGAACGGCGACTACGACATCATTCTGGTTGGCCATCGCGATACCGATGAAGCCGAGCGGATTGGTGCTGTTGGCAAGAAGGGCCGTAAAGCTGCAATGACCGGCCCGACACTCGACGAACAACGCGTCCTGAACGCCGCCGCGATTCTAAGCGGTGGAACGGGTACCTGCGGTAAGATCGACGTCTCCCGTATCAAGATGGACATCGTCGGTACGGACCAAACCTCCGATACCCGAACGGGCCAGTGCGGTACGTCCAACACCCAAGAGCGCAAGGGATCCGAAACGAGCGAAGCTGACAAGAATCGCCGCGTTGAGATCTACTTGGTGCCTCACAACAGCACAGTGCTGCCGCCTGCGGTCAAGAATCCGCGACCGGTGCCCGAAGCCGCCGTCAAGGCGCTCGGTTGCCCTCACTAAGAAGCAAGTAGTCTAAAACGAAAGGGCCAAGCGGTTCGCCGCTTGGCCCTTTTTGTTTTTACCATGCCCCAGTGGCAGCGCACTTTCCCGATGGCTAAATATCCCAGATTCCCCCAAAAAAACACGAAACTCTACGCATCGATTCATCTCTGACTCAGAACGATACTACAGAAACAAACCATCGCCTGCAAAAAGCTTAGCGATTACAACCTCGGTAGCGAGCGCTGGTGGGACGGCTTTGGACGAACAACCTCTTCGGTGCTGCATGAGAATTGGCGAGGCACGTGGGGTAACACGATCACCTCGAGCGTCACCTACGACCCCCTGGGTCGCACAGCTTCCACCACCGACCCGTGGCGCTCCGGCAATGGCGGACCGGCTTGGCCAGCATACACGACGAGCTACGGCTACGACGGTTTGGGACGCCCGACTTCCGTGACGACGGCGGACGGGGCGGTGGCAAGCACCAGTTATTACGGCAACATCACCACCATCACCGATCAAGCCGGGAAAACAAAAACCGTCACCACCGACGGGGTCGGCCGCATCTCGCAAGTAGTATAGGATCAGGGAGGGCTGAATATACTCACCAGTTACACTTGGGGATCGAACAGCACCCTGCAAAAGGTCACACAAGGCACGCAGAATCGCACCTACGGCTACGATTCAGCGGGCCGTATGACATCAGCCACTCAGCCAGAAAGCGGCACCGTTTACTACTGGTACGACAACGTCGGCAACGTAACATCCACGGCGCCGTGAAGAATAGTGCAGACATTTACATGTACAACCTTGGGGCGGATTATCAAGGCTCTATATCGGTTTCCACTGGCCGCACGGTAACGCACGAACTGCTCCATCACGAATTTAATTTGGCGGATAATGCCCTTGGGAGCCCGCGACCGATTGAGACGAACATTTTCGCTCGGGATCCGACCGTTTGGTTGAACAACAGTGCGGCTGCGTCCCTCACTCCTACCCAAGCACGCATTCTGTACTCTAATTGCAAAAATAATACGACAGGGACGGGCGGAGGAGCCGGAGCGGGTAGAGGGCCTCAGGCGGGTCCGGACTCGATTGGGAGGAGTTTGGTGTATTAGACCTTCTCCTTTTCGGGTCCGGAGTCGGCTCAGATACGGGCTCGATAACAACGTCGTCCAGCACCATAACTTACAGGCTCCAGTAGAAAAGATATTCTCCGAGCGCAATAGGTGCCGACGTTGCGTGCGGCTGACAGATGATAACCCAATTTCCGATTATGGGCGGAACAGCCATGTTGAGATTGACATTACTAAATTTCAAGTGTAGCGTCTGTTCGGCGACTTTGTCGAAGGACTCATTTGCATGCACTTGCACCCAAAATGCCGCTGACTAACACGCCGGGGGGACCTAATGAGTAAGCTGGCTTTTTCAGCGACGATTGTTCTGCTTTTGCTTGGAAGTGTGCCTTTTGATTTTCGGAAACTCTCGGCGATTTGGTGCACTGTGCTTATTATGACGTTTCTTACCGTGCTTCTGTTATGGGGACCGGGCGTAGTTTCTGGGCGCTGGCGACGATTTGCACTCTGGCTCAGCGTATCGATTTTTTTCACCTCGCTCTTAGATCAGAATGGCTACCAAGGGGGTGCGATTTGGGCATCGTTGCTCCTCGCGTTGCCGCTTGGTTTGTGGCTATCACTGCTGCGATCAATTCCCAGAACACAGAGGTCCGCAGGGTTCCGTCGGATTGCGTTGGCCGCGGCCGCTTGCTTCTTAGCTTCCGTCGCTTGGGTGCTTCACACGAGACTGCACGACGCGCGGGGAGG
>PMQB01000422.1 GCA_003169195.1 Bryobacterales bacterium | reverse complement strand
CGTAGGTGGCCTCGATGGGCAGTTCGCGATGCCGCACTCCCATAATGACGCCGTCTTCGGTCTGCGCTGTCACCTCGAGCACATCCGGCATCCGCTCGGGAATCGCAAACAGCGAGTGATAGCGCCCGACCTCAAACTCCTCCGGCAGCCCCTCGAACACGCCCACACCATGGTGCCGCACCAGCGACGGCTTGCCATGCATCGGATACGGCAGCACTTCCAGTACGCCGCCAAACGCTTCCACAATCCCTTGCAAACCCAGACACACACCGAACGTGGGAATGCCGCGCTTCGCCAATTCCTTCACCAGATTCGGCACTCCGAAATCCGCCGGCCGCGCTGGTCCAGGCGAAATCAAAACCACATCCGGCTTGCTGCTATCAATCGCTTCCAAAGCCACGTTTGATCGATAGGTTGAAACCGTCGCCCCCGTCTGTCGCGCATAATTCGCTAGCGTATGGATAAAGCAATCATCGTTATCCACCAGCAGCAACCGCACGCCCTCACCCACCTTGCGCGTCTTGTGAGTGTCAACGCCGGCCGCCGCCGTCGGAAACAATGCCCGGAAAAACGCCGTCGCCTTCAACCGGCACTCCGCATCTTCCTCACGCGGTTCCGAATCATAAAGCAGCGTCGCCCCCGCCGCATACTTAGCAATCCCGTTCTTCAAATGAATCGTGCGAATGGTGATGCCCGTGTTAATATCGCCATTCAAACCAATCATTCCGATCGCCCCGCCATACCAGCCGCGCGCATCCTTTTCCAGATCTTCAATCGCCTGCGCCGCTGCCTTCTTCGGTGCACCAATAATCGTCACCGCCCACATGTGCGTCAGGAACGCATCCAGCGAATCAAACCCCGGCTGCAAAATGCCCTTCACGTGATCCACTGTGTGAAACAGTCCAGCGTACGATTCAATCAACCGCCGCCCCACCACCTTCACACTGCCTGGAATGCAGACCCGCGACTTATCATTGCGGTCCACATCGCTGCACATCGTCAGCTCCGATTCTTCCTTCGCCGAATTCAACAGCGCCCGTATACTCTCGGCATCGCGAATCGGATCGCCTGACCGTCGTGCCGTCCCCGCAATCGGGCACGTCTCCACCTGATCTGCTTCCACCCGCACGAACATCTCAGGCGACGCGCCTACCAGTTGCTCATCGCCCATTTGCATGATGAACTCGTAAGGGCTCGGGCTCGATTTCTGAATCCGCTGGAACAGTTCCGATGGGCTCTGCGCAAAAGGCGCGCTGAACGTCTGCCGCAGCACAACTTCGTAGTAGTTTCCCTGCCGCATCCCTTCGCGCACGGCTTCTACCTTCTCCATGTATTCTTCGGTCTGATGATCCGAAACAATCTCCGCCCGCGCGGGAGCCTTCTTCGGTTTCACAATGCTGGCCGAGACTCTATCTAATCCCGCCGTCGATCCAACCGCACTTTCAAAGTCATATTGATAATGCTCAATCACCTCTTTCTTGCGATCCATAAAGTAAATGTCATCGCAAAGAAACAGGTGCAGCGTCTTTTCGTCATGCCGCGGCAAGTGCTGCGTGATCGGATCAAACTGCAACAGCAAGTCGTAGCCAAACGCGCCCGTCAGCATCAATCGCGAATCCGCCGCGTTATGAAACTCCTGTACCAATAACCGCACCAACGAAAACGGCGAAGGCTGCTTACTGCGTTCTTCTTCCGAAAATCGCTCCGCGAGCGGCTTCAATCGCAAGTGCAAAAATTCACTAGTCGCCGGGTCGCACTCCCAATGATCATGCCCTCGCAGCAGCGGATCAAACACCCGCAGCAGCATCTTGCCGCGTTCGTTCAGCGCGTTGATTGCCACCGTCCGCTCCCGCCCCACAATCTCAATCGGCGGTGCCAGTGTAGCCACGTCCCAGCGCGAATAACGCTCTGGATATTCGTACCCTGACGAAAAATACGCCCCGCGCTTCGTATCCAATTGCTTCAGAATGTGACCCAAGCCGCGCGAGTACGCCAACTTGGTTTCAGTGCGGGTAACGGTAATTCCGTGCGGGGTAATGTAGCGCAGCTGCGGCATGGGAGGGGTGCTAACTAATCAGGATATCAGCCAATAGACGATAATCTGCTCAATGGCGACACCTTCGCTCATTCGACCCGATCATCGACTCCTCCGCCGCGCTGCCTTCATTGCCGCGCTTCTGGCCATTACTCTGTGCATCGGCACCGTCGGGTTCGTGGTCATCGAAGGCTACGGCGTGTTTGACGCGTTCTACATGACGCTCATCACCATCACCACCATAGGTTACGAGGAAATTCACCGTCTCACTCGCGCGGGCCGCATCTTCAATTCGTTTTTAATCTGCTTCGGCGTCTCGGTAATCTTCATTGCCGCCGGCGCCATGACCCAAAGCATCATCGAATTGGAGTTGCAAAACCGCTACGGCAAACGAAGGATAAAGAAAATGATCGACAATTTGCACGACCATTTCATTGTTTGTGGCTTTGGCCGCGTCGGCCGCAACGCCTCCATGGAACTCCTGCGCCTGCAAGCGCCCGTTCTGGTCATCGACCAGAAAGAAGATCGTGTCGAACGCGCGATGCACTCTGGCATGCTCGCCCTCGAGGCCGATGCTACTCGCGATGACACCTTACGCGCCGCCGGCATCATGCGCGCCAAGGGCCTCATCGCCTCACTGCCCAGCGATGCCGAGAATCTCTTCATCATTCTCTCCGCCAAGACGCTGAACCCCGGTCTCACCGTCGTAACCCGCGCGTCAGAAGAAGAGGCCGAACTCAAACTCCGCCGCGCCGGTGCCGACATCGTCTTCACGCCCTACGCTATCGTGGGCCACCGCATCGCGCAAGCGCTCGTCAAACCCCATCTGGTCGAATTCCTCAACATCGCCACGTCCGACGTTGGCCCACAGGTCACGCTCGAACAGATGGTGCTTTCTCCCAAAAGCGCGCTCGCCTCCAAAACCTTTGGCGAGATCCAGAAGCGCTCCATCGTCGGCGTCATTCTCCTCGCCATCCGCCGCGCCGGAGGCCAAATGGTCTTCAATCCTTCGTCCGAAACAATGGTGTGCGCGGGCGATTATTTGATTGCCATCGGCGAAAAACCAGGCCTGGAAAAACTGGAACGCCTCTTGGGCGGCAGCTAAAGCACTCTGAATGTGTCAAGCTATAGATATGGCTAGAGGCTGGGAAAGTAAAGCTGTCGAATCGCAGATCGAAGCGGCGGCTACTCGAAGCGAGCAGTCTAGGGTGAACCAGATGCACGCGGCAGAAATCACTCGCCAAAGGGAACGCGAAAGCCTGGAACTATCCCGCACCCGCGTCCTGCAAGATTTAGAGAAGGCGACCAACCCCCGATATCAAGACATCCTCAAGCAGTCTTTGATGTTCCTAGAAGAAAAACTCGCCGCCTTCGATCCGGCGACACCCACCAACGGAAAAACCCACAAGCATCACGCGTAGGCTTTCTTCGCTCGCTCGGCGGTTATCCTAAAGGGATGCCAGACGCCACTGCCAAGATCGAGGAACCCGCACCTCTGCCGGACTATAGCGAAAGTGGCGTCGATCTCAGTATCATTCGCTGGACCCTATCACTCACGCCAGCCGAGCGGCTTGAATTCTTGAATGATCGCATCAACGACATCCTGGCCATACGCGCCCTAAATGCCCAGAATCATAGCTAGACTTAATTCGCAGACTACAGTGGCTTCCCAGTAGCCGCCTGACCCTTAAGCAGAAACGTCTTCGGGTACGGCCCCTCGCCACAAAGCTTGAACGACCCAAAGTCCTTGAACCAATGGCCATCTGGTGTAGTCGGCTGCGTCTCAATCCACAAACGTAGCTCGTTCAGGTCTGCAATGCTGATACTTCGATCATGCATCCGCTCTGCCAGATGCTTGCGAACAGCCAACGGCAGATCCGACCAGCGGGCGATCTTGGGCACTAGCCGCCAAACACCATACGGCCTAATTCATCCCCAAGCTTCTCGGCCTCTTTCTTGTCAGTCGCCGACCGGAATCTTTCGGCAAGAGCGAAGAACTCCTGCTGCTTGCGTTCCTGCGCCGCAAGACCATCTTCGACAAGTTCCACCAACATACGGTTCGAGCTCAACCGGCGCCCCTTTGCTAAACGCTGCACTTTGCGTGCGGTTTCGGCTGGCAGGCTCACGCTTTGGCGGACAATCTTATTAGATACTGCCATAACACCAGTATGCACCAAAATGGTGCAGCCGCCGCCAACTACTTCTTCCCCTCCAACTCCGCCACCCTCTTCTCCAACGCCCGCAACTTGCTCAACATATCCGGCAACTTCGAAAACCCCGCCGACGCCCTTAACCACACCCGCGAATCAAAAGCCGGCGACCCACTCACCACCGCCCCCTCCGGCACATCATGTCCCACACCCGACTGCGCCCACACAATCGCATTCTTATGAATCGTGATATGCCCCGACGAGCCCGTCTGCCCCGCCATAATCACGTTCTCTTCCAACACGGTGCTGCCAGCCAATCCTGTCTGCCCGCAAATAATGTTGTCTTCCCCAACAATGCAGCCATGCCCAATCTGGCAAAGGCTATCAATCTTCGCCCCCCGCTTCACGCGCGTCTCACTCAAAGCCCCGCGATCAACAGAGGTCAGCGTTTGAATCTCCACATCATCCTCAATCACCGTGATCGCCGACTGCGGAATCTTATACTGCCGCCCTTCGTTTGTCCTCGCAAACCCATACCCATCGCCGCCAATCGCCACACCGTTCTGCAGCATCACGCGATTCCCAATCCGGCAAAACTCCCGCACCGACACATGCGCATGCGCCGTAAAATCATCACCGATCACGCATCCTTCATAGATCACCGCATGCGGATGCAGCGTCGCATTCGCACCAATCGTCACCCGCTCGCCCACCACCGCGAACGGCCCAATCGACGGATTCGTCCCAATCACCGCCGTCTTCGCAATACAAGCCAGCGGATGAATCCCCGGCTCCGGTTTCGGTGCTTGATAGAACTGCGCCAATGCCCTTGCGAAATCATGATACGGATTGCTCGATACCAGCGTGGCCCCGCTGAAGTCTTTGATCGGTCCCGCCGCAATAATCGCCGACGCTTGGCACCCTTTCACCTTCGGCGCATACTTCATATTCGCCAAAAACGTGATCTCGCCAGCGCCTGCTTTCTCAATCGTCGAAACGCCGTGAATCTCCAGATCCGCCGGCCCATGCAGTTGGCAACCCAACAACTGGCTCAACTGCGCCACACTAAAAGACGACATATTCGTTCATCGCACCCCGCGAAAGTCCGAAAGCGAAATGGGGACACTCCGGGCTGTTGTCGGCAACTTCCCACTGTCCGATAACACAGGCGTGTACCCTTTCGCGCTGCTCATCGCCGCAATGCCGAAAGTCACCATCACTACCCCTCCGCCACCACCGGATTCCGCAACTCCCCAATCCCCTGCACCGTAATCACCACTTCCTCCCCTGGCTTCAAAAACCGCTGCGGCTTCCGCGCCACACCCACACCCGCCGGCGTCCCCGTCGAAACAATGTCGCCCGCCTCCAACGTAAACACACTCGAAAGAAACGCAATCAACTCCGGAATCTTGAAAATCAACTCGCGCGTATTGGAGTTCTGCAAAACCTCGCCACTAATCTCCAACTGAATATTCACATTGTGCGGATCGGCAATCTCATCCGCCGTCACAATCCAAGGCCCCATCGGCGCAAACGTATCGAACGTCTTCCCCATCAGCCACTGCGTCGTCGCACGCTGATAATCCCGCGCCGAAACATCGTTCACAATCGTGTAGCCCCAAACATGGTCCTGCCAATCTTCCTTGGCAATGTGCCGCCCGCCGCGTCCAATCACAAACGCGAACTCCGCCTCATAATCCGGCGACTTCGAAACTTTCGGCAGCACAATATCGTCGCCGGGACCAATCACCGCCGTGGCGAACTTGTTGAAAATCGTCGGCACATCGGGAATCGTCGCACCGGTCTCCGCCGCGTGATCCCGATAGTTCAGTCCAACGCACAGCAATTTGCGCGGCTTCGGAATCGGCGCCATCAATTTCACAGTCTTGAGCGCGCGCTTATTCTCCGCCTTCGCACCCGCCGCAAAATTCTCGGCCTTCATGCGGCCATCATCGCCCGCCTCAATCAAATCCAGCAGAGTCGTAAACCCCGCCTCCGAAAGATCGATCACTGTTTCATCCGGCGCCATCAGGCCCGGGGCGATCTTTCCGCCATATTCAAATGTCACAAAGCGCATGTAAGCAGTGTAGAACGTGCAGCGCTAGGCGATATTATTGAACTTCTTTTTATGGCGAATTCCTTCCAGACTCTTTTGAAAAGCGGGCGCCCGGCGATTGGCAGTTGGATTGCCTTTGCCGATCCATATTCGGTGGAGTTGATGGCGGATGTCGGGTTCGATTGGCTGCTGATTGATACCGAACATGTTCCGATTGACCGGCACAATCTGCGGACAATTCTTGTTTCAATGAAAGGCAGCGTGTCGGCACCGGTGGTGCGTTTGTCGAGCAACTCGCAAGATCACTTTCAAACGGCGCTTGACCTAGGAGCGCAAGCCGTGGTTGTTCCAATGATCAACACTCCGGAGGATGCCGAAAAAGCCGTGAGTTATTGCCGGTATCCGCCGCAAGGTGTTCGCGGTTTCAGTCCAACTCGCGCCAGCCGGTATTTTCAAGACCTGCGCGACTACGCCGAGAAAGCGAATAGCGATATCGCTCTGATCATTCAGATTGAGACACCATCGGCTGTGGCCTGCATGGACGACATTCTTCAAACGAAGGGGATTGATGGAGTATTCATTGGCCCTTCTGATCTCGCTAATTTTATGAACTTGGCGGCGCAAACGGATCATCCCGCTGTCCAACAGTTGGTCGACAAGGCCATTGAGCGGGCTCGGGCTCATTCGACGCCCTATGGACTGCCGACTTGGAGTGCCGAAGAATGCCAGAGTTACATAAAACGTGGTGGCCAAATCTTGACGGTCGGCAGCGATCTGCAATTCATGGCGCGAGCGGCGCGAGCCGGGTTGGCAGCTGTGCGCGGCTTACTGTGCTAATCAACTTGAGCAGGAGAGCCGTTGCCGGGCGTGACCGCTCTGTTAGTCGATCCCCTATTCAGCGCGAAATCCCGTCAAAGGTCATCCGTGTTCCTCGGTCACAAATTTTCAGGGTTTATTTTCGCAAGCTAACTATTTGAACCACAAGGCATTAGCCAATTTTCACTCTATTACCTTCATCCAGGCGTCCACTGCCCTGCGCTATTTTCGAACCACTCGGGGCCGTTGGTTCCGCGCCAATCTTTCCTCGCCGCAAGGTGTTCGAAGCGTTGGCCAACAGTTATTTGACAACTTAAATTCTGCCAAGGCTCGGCAATCGCTTCTTCCGTCTTGGGCCACCCACCTTTATCTAGTTGGGGTTGGCCCTCGGCCGTTGGGTTCGCTTTTTCAAACGGCCGACACTCATACCTTTTGGCTTCGTTTCACTTCGTTTCGCAAAAGACGCCTTCTCTTCGCCTTTTCTTTGGCTTCGAAGCGTAAGCCGACCTCATGGCTCCGCAATATGTCCGGGACGGCCCGCGGCGTTGGGTTCGTTTTTTCAAACAGCACCGCCTGAACTAAGTTGGCTTCGTAGCGCAAAATGCCCATCGACGGCCCAGATCCCAGATCTTGTTTCGTAAAAATCGCCTTCTCTTCGCCTATCGTTGGCTTCGAAGCGCACTCCGGTCTCATTCCTTCTTCAATAATTGGGTTCGTTTCGCAAAATCGGCTCGCTCAGTGTGAATGGCGTGGAACCACACTTCGCAGATCTCTATACCCAATCGCGAATTCCAAACAACCGCCCGTATCCAATTGGCCGACATGTTGCCGGTACAACTCCTGCCAAGGCGAATCGTTCTTGAGTACCACCGGTTTCAAATTGCGTTGCCGCTCCTCAATTTCCTCCTCGCTCAGCAGTACATCCACGCGCCGGTTTCGGAGGTCCACCTTCACTTTGTCACCCGTCTGCAAAATGGCCAGATTACCCCCGACTACCGATTCCGGCGACGCATTCAGAATTGAGGGCGTGTCGGACGTGCCGCTTTGCCTGCCGTCTCCCATACAAGGTAAAACGCCAATCCCGCGGCTGGTCAAATGGCCTGGGGGAGTCATGTTGACTACCTCGGCCGAACCCGGATATCCCACCGGCCCCGCACCTCGGACAACCAGCATGCACGTTTCGTCAATATCGAGCGCCGGGTCTTCGATACGGCGGCGATAGTCTTCGGGCCCATCAAAGACGATGACGCGAGATACGAAGCAGTCAATCGATCCAGGGGTTGAAAGAAAACGACGCTTGAAGTCTTCGCCAATCACTGAAGTCTTGACCAATGCGGAATCGAAAAGATTGCCCGACACGACAACGAAACCCGCGCGGTCACTCACCGGATTGCTGCAAGGCCGGATAATGTTGTTGTTCAGGCTGCGCTGATCACTGTAATTTTCGCCAATTGTTTTTCCATTCGCCGTCAGCGGTCCAGTTCGAACATGGCCAGCGTGAATCAATTCGCCTATGATGGCGGGCACGCCGCCAGCGCGGTGATACTCCTCTCCCAGAAACTCACCAGCGGGCTGAATGTTGGCAAGCAGCGGTACGTCGTGGCCGAACGTCTCCCAGTCGTGAATGTCGAGGGGAACGCCCATATGCCGTGCGATGGCGATGATATGCGGAGGGCAGTTCGTCGAAGCGCCAATGGCGGATGCCACCACGATGGAGTTCTCGAAAGCTTCGCGCGTGAGAATGCGGCTCGGTGTCAAGTCTTCGTGAACCATCTGGACAATGCGCTTACCCGTTTCGTAAGCGAGGCGAGCACGTTCAGCATAGGGAGCCGGAATGCTGGCACAGCCGGGAAGAGACATGCCCAAAGCTTCGGCCAGCGAGTTCATCGATAACGCGGTACCCATGGTGTTGCAATGGCCGGCACTCGGTATGCCGTGCACAACGCGGTCGATCAGTTCTTCTCCATCAATCTGCCCAGCGGCCATCAGACGGCGCGCCTCCCATAGCATGGTGCCGGTGCCAACGGGCCTCCCATTCAGATAGCTGTTCAACATAGGACCGCCGGAAAGAACGATCGCGGGCATGTTGACGGTAGCCGCCGCCATCAGGCAAGCGGGCGTGGTCTTATCACAACCGGTCATCAGCACCACGCCGTCGAAAGCGTAGCCACTCAGAATCTCGACCAAACCTAAGTAGGCGAGATTGCGATCTAACGCAGCGGTAGGGCGGCGGCCGGTTTCTTGCAGCGGGTGCGTGGGGAACTCGAACGGAATGCCGCCCGCGTCCCGAATGCCATCCTTCACGCGGCTGGCCAGGCTCACGTGTATCCGGTTGCATGGAGTCAGATCTCCGCCCGACTGCGCAATGCCGATGATGGGCCGCTTGGAACGAAGCTCGGCCTTGGTCATGCCGTAGTTGAAGAAGCGTTCGAGATAGACCGCCGTCTCACCGGGTTCGTCGTTGAACCAGAGTTCGCTGCGCAGTCGTTTGTCCGAGGGTTCGCTCATTCTGCTACGCGATGTGCGCCCCTTGTGTTCCCACATAAAGCGAATACAACGACTGACTGGCCGCCATGAAGAGCCGGTTGCGTTTCGGTCCACCAAAGCAAAGGTTGGCGCAAATCTCCGGCAGCACAATCATGCCGATCCGCTGTCCGGCCGGTGAAAAAACTTGCACGCCGTCGTAGCCGGGTCCGCCATTTGACCCGGCCCAGATGTTGCCGTCCACATCGGCACGAATGCCGTCGGCCAGGCCGGATTTGTCTCCGAGCTTCATATCGGTAAACAGTTTCTGATTACGCAGCTTGTTATCCGCCAGATCGAACACCTGCACATTGCGCGGCTGCCCGGTATCGCAGATGTAGACCTTTTTGTAATCGTTTGAGAAACAGATACCGTTGGGCTTGTCCAGCGCGTCCGTCATCATCTCGATCTTGGCTGTCTTCGCATCTACACGGTAGACGGCTTCTTTAATTTCGGGCGTCGCCTCGTTGCCTTCATAGTTCCCTAGAATGCCATAGGGAGGGTCGGTAAACCAAATGGAGCCATCCGGGTGAACCACGATATCGTTCGGCGAATTGAGGGGCTTTCCGTTGTACCGGTCGGCAATGGTTGTCACCGCACCTGTGTGCTCATAGCGCACAACGCGCCGGCCTGCGTGCTCGCAGGAAAGCTGCCGCCCTTCGAAGTCGAAGGTGTTGCCGTTGCTGTATCCGGAAGGACTGCGGAACGTAGTCACATGGTCGTCCTCTTCCAGAAAACGCAATTGGCGGTTGTTGGGAATGTCGCTCCAGAGAAGATACTGCCCCTGACCGCACCAAGCGGGCCCCTCTGCCCACCTTGTGCCGACATAGTGGCGATACACGATTGCGTTGAACAACTGGTATTTGGCAAAGCTCTTGTCTAGCGCGATCACATCAGGGTCTGGATAGCGGATGGGCTGAGCGTTGCCGGCCCAATCGCGCATTGTCTGACCGAAGAGAGGCGCGGCGGCGGAGCCCAAGAGGAACAACCTTCGGCCTAAGCCGGACTGGTTAGAGTATTTGGAACGCATCGGCGTCATTGTATGTCAAACGATGGGAAGAGGCCGAGCCGCTAGCCGTTCAACGAATACAATTGGAGGGCCAATACTCACTAGCAAGGAGCGCTCTGCGGATGTTAGGCATCCTCGATTCGGTGATTATCGTTATCAGCTTGGCGCTTGTAGTGGGCGCCGTGCTCCGTGCGGCGGGCAAAAAGCAAACCGACGCTGAGTACTTCCTGGCGGGACGCGATCTGCGGTGGCCGTTTATCGGCATGTCTCTCCTTGCCTCCAATATTTCAGCCGAGCACGTGGTTGGTATGGCAGGTGATGGCTATCGTGTCGGCCTAGTGACCGGCGGGTACGAATGGATGGCGGCTTGGTGCCTCATCATTCTCGCCTCGCTGTTTACCCCGCTCTATCTGCGCAACAAAATCTACACCATCCCCGAATTCCTGGAACGCCGCTTCGGCTGGGGACTGCGCGCCTTCCTCTCTGGCAATCTGCTGGTGATGAATGTGTTCACCAAGAACGCCATCGATCTTTGGGCCGGCTCCCTGCTCTTGGTCTTGCTATTCGGTTGGAATCAACTGGTAGTCATGATAGTCCTCTCCATTTTCACGGCACTCTACACAATGAAGGGCGGCCTGCGCGCGGTGGTTTATGCAGATATGGTGCAGGGCACGTGGCTCATTGTCAGCAGCATCGTCCTCACTGTGGTTGGCCTCATCAGCGTGGGCGGATGGCATGGCCTCACCGCGAAAGTTGATCCCGCGTTTATCCATATGGTGAAGCCGCTCAATTCCGAGCTTCCCATTACGGGCTTCTTCATCGGGAACCTCTTCGGAGGAATGTTCTATTGGTGCATGGACCAGACCATTGTGCAGCGAGTATTGGGCGCACGCTCCGTGGACCAAGGCCAGAAGGGCGCCATTTTCGCAGGCTTCCTCAAGTTGCTTATCCCGTTCATACTGGTGTTACCGGGTGTCATTGCTCGTGTCTTGTATCCGCACTTGCCCAAAGCGGATATGGCCTATCCGCGCATGGTGAGTGATCTACTGCCCGTTGGTCTTCGCGGCCTGGTGTTGGCCGGCCTCATCGCCATCCTGATGTCCTCCATGAGCGCCTGCTACAACGCGAGCGCGACGCTGGTGGTGCGCGACTTTCTCATGCGCTGGAAACCCACCCTCTCCGATAAGGAGCAAGTTGCGGCCGGGCGCAAAATCACGGTGCTGATGGCCGTGCTTGGTGTGTTGGCAGCTCCGTTGGTGGGACTCTCGGTCACAATCTGGCACTACCTCCAAATGATCTCGGCGTATTTAGGAGTGCCTCTTTGCGCGGTGATCTTCATTGGGTTGCTCTGGAAACGCGGGAACACCGCTGGGGCTATCGCGGGAGGCGTTGCAGGTTTCGCGTTTGGCATGTTCTTGTTCCTGGACCAGACATTGGGTTGGGAGATAGTATCGCACCCTTATCTAACTTCGTTCCTCCATCGTTCGATCTTGGTCTGGTGCCTGGCGGCGATCACCATGATCGGAGTGAGCCTCATGACCACGCCGCCGGCCGAGTACAAAATCGAGGGGACGGTGTTTAGCTCCGAGGAGCAGCGAGCGGGTGGAACAGATTACCGGATCTGGGCCACGGTGCTGTTCGTGTGTACGCTGGTGCTGTGGTGGAGCTTCCGCTGAGAAAGCATTTCATGATCACTAACCATCAGTGCAGCGGTTTCACCGCCAGCTTGAAGGTCTTGATTTCATACGGCCGCAAATCAAACTTGAAGCTGTCATGTTGCACATCGACGCTCGCTCCCGCATCCTCAATCAAATTCGCCTCATGCACCTGGGTCAACGTCCCACTCCAACTGGCTTTCGCTTCACTCGGAATGCCCGCTGCCTCATACACTCGTAAGACTACACTTCCGTCGGCACTGGACTTGAGCGCCGATGTGACCACATCATCGCCACTTCCAGAGATCTTGATGAGTCCCCACTTAGCGGGCAGACTGCCGGAATGCGCGGCAGCGGTGCGCGCCATCAGCTGATTGTTAAACTCCATGCCCGCGCGCCACGGTGCTCCTGCCCGCCAATCTCCTATATGCGGAGCCATCGCATAGTTGAGTATGTATTTCCCGCCGATTCCTAATCCACTATCTGACCCCACTCCTGGCTCATAGCCACCGCCGAACCCATAGGAAATCAGCCGCGCCGAACGCATCAGCGAAATCATAAGTTTTCCGTCCGCCAGGTTGCTGCCGGGCAAGCCTTGGTTCAACAGCGTCAGCCCGTTAGTACCGTTGCTGTAATCGATCCAGTTCTGTGCGGGGAACTCGCGCTTTTGCGGCCGCTCAATCGCGCCGAACGGAATCTCTTCCATCAGCTTGCCGCTTTGTAGGTTCGTTGGAAATACAGCGCGATAACGAACTAACTCTTCCTCGTTCACTAACTCAGTGCTGATATCGATTCGCCGCAGTCCCTGATAGAGGCGCACCCGTGTGGCAAACTGATTCTTCCCCAATGGATGACGGATTCGGAATTCCGAAAACACGGCACCCGCGTTCGTTGAGCCGCTGCCGCCTACGAAATCGGTGCTCCATTGTGTGTACGCAGGACGCGGCGCCGGAATCTCTTTTGTCATAGCAGTGAATCGCCCGCCGTTCAACGTTCCGTAGAGTTCCCAGAAATCGCCGCCATCATACTCGCGCGCCACAATATTGCCGGCACCCGACAGCGCTTCCCAGTTGTTCTCTTTCAGAATGAGGCTTGTCATCTCGCCGGTCCACAAGTTGAACGTGGCTTTGTAAAACTCATTTTCAATGGACGCGAAATCGTCGCGAATGGTGCTGTGAGATTGCGCAGGCGCTTCTTTCGCGGTCGTAGGCGCATTGGCCACCACGTGATAAACCGCATAACCCATGGCCGGTACATCACACGCTATAAAGACAATCCGCGCCTGCCGAATGCCGCCATCTTCGTTGCGCAGAACTTTCAGAAACTGCAAGGGCACCGGCTTGGCTTCGGAATCGAACAGCGTTAGCTGTCTCACTCCCGAGTCCGCGAACGGCACGTCCACTTCGGCTACATCGCTTCGCGGCCAGCCCAACATGTTAAACACGACAACCGGTACCCCGTTTCCAGTTGTGTCGATTTTGCTCTCAATTGTCTCCAGACTGCCGCTGATCAGTTTCTCGGTCATCGCTCGCGCTTGCGCATAGCGCTGCATCGAATCCTCGTAAACTTTGTCCACCATCACGCCCGATGTCAGGTCGTGCGTCTGATTGAACAAGAGGGGTTCCCACGCTTCATCAATGGCTTCTCGATTCGCGTCACCACCCAGCAGGCTAGCCATCACGCCCAGTTTTTCGGCCGTCGTGAGCAATTGTTCCATAGTTCGAATCGCTTGCTTCATCTCGATGCGGCTGCTATAAACTCCCTGAAAAACGGGATTGAGTTCACCTTCAATCACCGGGCGGTCTGAACGCTTGGCCGCCGATGCTTCGAAATCTGAGGGCAAGGCGAAGCGGGCGCGGATCGGTTCGGTGCCCGTCTGATTAAACTTGTCAAGCATGATCGCCAGCTTCTCTTCAGGCTCGGACACATCAGCGCCCGCCAGCAATGCGCGTTCATGGCCGCCGCGAGCGAACGGCGTCAGGCTGTTGAATCTCCCGTTCAACAGCGCACTGAACTCATGTTCGTCGCCTGGCACACCGACCAACGGACTATAGCCAATGGGCAACCAGAACGCCGGTATTTGTGTGCCGTCAATCCCCTGCCACACGAATTCGCTTGGAACTTCCGCCGAAGCCACCCCGCGCTGGAACCAGTACGATTTCATTCCCGCCAACTTCAGAATCTGCGGCATCTGCGCATTGTGCCCGAACGTGTCCAGCCCCCAGCCAGTGGTCACGTCATATCCGAGTTTTTTACGAAAGTACGACTTGCCCAGCAGATACTGATGCACAATCGATTCGCCGCCCGGCATGTTGTTGTCGTGCATCGTGTCGGTCCCGCCGACAATCTGCAATCGCCCTTCGGCAAGAAACTGCTGGAAGATCGGCACCTCGCTCGGATACCGCTCCAGGAAAGGTCGCACGTAGCACATCTGATCGAGCACGAATCGATAGCTCGGATACTTCTTCAACAGGTAAAGAGCTTTCAGTATGTTGGGCAGTCCCATTTCCAAATATTCCTCCCGCGTTTTGAAGACCGCGCCTTCCCAATGGGTATGCGGAATGACCAGGGCGGTATCTTTTGCGGGAGGTTCAGCCGCCGCGGCATTCCCTGCCAGCAAAGCAAGCGCGAGCATGAGGAGAACAGGATTTATTATTGGGCGCATGACTCAACAGGTTACCCTACGAGTAGAAGAGGAACAATGCCGTTCGATACCGAGCAAATCACGTTGGATTCTGGAATTCTGGTCCTGGCCCTGTCGGGCACGATGACCATGGGCAATCTTTTGCAGAAGTTGGAATGGACGATTGAGGAGCTAACAAAAAATAATCAGAACAAGATCATTGTCGACATGTCGAAGATCAGCTATCTCGACAGCTCAGGGATGGGCGTTCTGGTGAAGTGTTCGGCTTTGGTAAAAAACGCCGGTGGCCAGTTTCGGTTGGCGGGTATTGCGGACAAGGTTCTTGCCACTTTGAAGATGGTTGGACTGGATGGCGTACTGCCGATCAGCACAACGCGGGACGAAGCAGTTGCGTCCATCTCGGCGCACGCGTAGGGCAGGTGAAAAGAGCTGCTGGCGTGGAGTCCAAGCTGTCCGTTTCAACGACAATAGAGTCGCGAGTCGAAGCCGTAGATGCCGCCGAGGCATCGGTGCGTTCCTTCGCCCAGCAGGGAGGTTTCGGAGACGAGGATCTTTATTTTCTGGGTCTCGCCGCGCGCGAAATTCTCATCAACGCCATCGTTCACGGTAATCGCTTCGACTTGAATAAGAAAGTCACTCTGCAGTTGTCATTGGTGCACGGCCGTTTGACCATTGAAGTGCTAGATGAGGGGGAGGGCTTTCAACTGGACGCCGTGCCCGACCCGCGGTCATATGAGAATCGGGAGCGATTGTCAGGCCGGGGTATTGCAATGGCGAAAGCGATTATGGATGAGTTCAGCGTAGAGCAGAATCCGCCGCATGGAACGCATGTTCGGATGGTAAAGAGGTTGAAAGAGCGGGAGTAGTTAGGCGGTTCGCTTGGCGCCACGGTCCAGCAGCAATTGGGCGACATCATTGCGGCGGCAATTCAGGGCTCGCTGCAGCGGCGTAACGCCCTTGTTATCTTTTGCGTTAATAGCTGCGCCGCAATCGAGTAACACTCGGGCGATCTCGAGATATCCTCGCCTGGCCGCCATGTGCAGGGCAGTGGCATGTGTGACCCCGCCACATGCATTCACGTCAGCAGCAGCCCCAATCAACGCGCGGACTACCTGTGGACCTGTTTCTGACGCGCACTGGTTCGCTACACAGTAGAGCGGTGTGTGGCCTCCGCGGTCCTGCGTATTCGGGTCCGTGCCGAGTTGGAGCAACGCGGCCACCACGTCGAGGGAGCCTGCACCCGCTGCGAAATGGAGAAGCGTTTTTCCGGAAAAATGGTGCGCCGCGAGGGAGGGGTCCCGTTTAAGGGAATCCATCACGAAGCGAACCAGCGCTTGGCGGCCAGACTGAGCCATGCGTGCGAGCAGCCCAATGAAAACCGATGGACGTGAAGAGAATTGCGGTGCCCAGGCGAGGACGTCCAGATCACGGACGAGGACGATGGCGCTGACGACGTCATCTAAAGCTCTCTGTTCAGCCCAGCGGGCCGCTAGTTCCGCTTGCTCCGGTTCGGAAGACTCGTTTCCTACGACATAAGCGGAACTCTGCAAGAAGAACTGACGAAGGGCCTGACGCGTCTCCTCAGCAACCGGAGCCGCTTCCAGGGTAGCCTGCATGTGCTCCAACCAAGCGCTTCGCTGGACGAGGCTAATGCGGAAACGCGCATGCGATTCGCGCAGGCTCAGCCACCAGCGATGTTGGGTTTGTTCTTCGTCGCCACCTAGAAACTGAATCAGGAAAGCGGCGAACTCCTCGGTAGCGCAGCGTAGGCTTTTGCCAGGGAATAATGGACGAAGACGTGGATCTTTGGCGACGCGTGCATAAAATTCCGCAGACAGCCGATTGCAACCGGCCTCACCGCCTAGCGCTACCAGGAAATGACCCATCCCTAGGCCAGATTGTACTCCCGCCGCAGATGATCAGCCGGTTTCGGCCTTCTGCCAGATGATGTACATAGTAGCTGCGATAAGCACATAACAGATCGCGAGCAGGACATATACTGTACCGGCGTGCACCGGTTCGGCCGCGGGATCATCCAGTTTCGATGGGTTGCGGTGCGGATCAATATGGTTTAACGTCATGGCGACCTCACTCTCTTTCCTGGTAGCACCTAAAGCACCATGTTGGCTGTGAGGTATTGCATCACAGTGAGAGTGAGGAAACAGCGGCGTGCTCGAAAGAACGCATGGCAGAGGGTCATTTGACCCAACACAGCGTCCGGCAAATTCCCGGCAAGTGGACTAAGGCTGGCTGTCTTTTAAAACAAACCTTCACTCGGCGGTTGTATGCCGTTTAACCGGAAGTAGATGGCCGTCTGGCCCCGATGATGCGCGTGATGTTCCAGGGCTTTGGAAAGCAGAAGGTGTCGGGCCATGGTCCATTTGAAGAACGGAACTTCCTCGTCTAAGGCTTTTGGTTCCAATGACTGAATCCCTTTGACGATAAAGTCGTAACTCCCCAGTACAAAGTCGAGCAGCGCTGGTCTGCCCTGCAGTTCCGGTTTGTTTTCCGACTTCCCCTGATGCGCGTTTTCGAGGCCGAACGCGGCCGACGCGAACACGTAATTCGCATCGGCGACGTGCAAGAACTGCCCGGCGAAGCTCAGCACTTCCGGAACGGGACGAAAACTGAGTTTGTCTTCGGGCATCGACTCGATATAGTCTTTGGTGCCAAGTCTCACGCGCTCCCACTCCCGAACCAGAATCTTCACTTGATCGTCTGTCATGCTCTCTGTTACTTTCCAACGACGATGATGTGAAAGCTATCGGGCAGGATTGGGGGGCGCGCTCTCTTGCCGGGCTCTGCCTCTGGCGCTGGACCGTACTCCGCAGCTAGCAAATAGACACGATGATTTTTCGAATCGACGGTCATGGTGCGGGCGCCTTTTTCGGTGGGCACATTGTCCACTGTCTGGTACTTACCGCCCACCTCTTTCACGATGCTGAGTGTTCCATCGCCCCCATTAGAGGTGTAGGCCTGGCCGAGTCCCGAATCGAAGCCTGCGCCATCTGCGCCGGGCCCGATGGGCGGAGTAGCCAATACTTTCAAGGTTGCAATGTCGATGACTGCCATTACCTTGTTACTGCAAGCCGCAAAGAGACGTTTGTTTTTGATATCGATGGCAAGACCGGAGGGCGATTCACAAGGAGCAAGTGAAGCGTGACGAAGCACTGCTGGTTTCGCAGCGTCGAGTTCGATGATTTCGCTCGAATCTTCGAGGTTGACGTACAGCTTTCCGGTCCCATCGGCCGCGCACTCCTCAGGCTTTCCGCCCAGCGGTAGGCTCTTGATCACCTCGTTCGTTTTCGGATCAATTGCTGTGGTATCGCTCGAACGGCCATTGAAAGTAAAGATGCGCTTGGTTTTAGGTTCGAAGCAAACTGAATCGGGGTTCTGACCGGTTTGCGGTTCGCCTACCTTCGCCAGAGTCTTGAGATCAAAAATAGTCACACTGTTCGACTGACCATTGGTGATGAAGCCCTTCCCGAATTCAGGTGCGACGGCAATACCATGCACGCCATGCAATTGCGTGATTTGACCGACGACTTTACCGGCCTTCGTATCCACAACTTCTACGACAGTGCCATGTGACGCATACACACGGTTCGCATCGGCATCGACGGCCACATAGTCCCAACCGCCCGTGCCGCCAATCTTGATTGAAGAGAGGACCTTGAAGCCCTCCGCGGCTAGCGCCAAGGCACCGATTGCCAAGCCTGCAGCCAAAAGTTTTTTACTCATTCTCATTCTTCCTTCCAGTTAAATTGCGGCCCCCCAGATAAAAGCGTACGGCCGGTGTCACTACGAGAGACAAAATCATTGAGGCGAGAATACCGCCGATGACGGCAATCGCCAGAGGTTGCAACATTTGCGAACCTGCGCCAACAGCGAAAGCTAAAGGAAACATACCCGCGATGGTGGCGAGCGCCGTCATCATGATAGGCCGCAAGCGGCGCTCTCCGGCCTGAATCATGCTTTGCTCCGGAGCCATGCCGGTGGCTCGAAATTTTTGATCGGCATCCAGTAAAAGGATGCCGTTTTTCGCCACGATCCCCACCACCATAATCAATCCCATAAACGAGGAAAGATTGAACGTAGTGCGCGTGACCAGCAGTGCCAGGAACACCCCGCAAGTGGATAGCAGCGCGGACGACAAGACAGCAATGGGCGCGCCGAATTCGCCGAATTCAAAAAGCAGCACCAAGAAGACCAGGACAATGGCGAGCGCCAAGACGAACACAAGATCGCGGAAAGACTTCTGCTGTTCGGCGAATTGGCCGCCGTATTCGACGCGAATGCTAGGTGGGAGATTCGATTCGGCCACGGCTTTCTGAATGGCGGCCATACCATCACCCAAGTTGATGCCCTCGAAGCGGGCCGTGACGTCGACCGAGCGCTGCAAGTTTTCGCGAATGATTTCGGTTTGCCCAGGCAACTCCGTCATCGTGGCGAGTGAGCCGATGGTAGCAGTTTTGCCTGTCCCACTAACGATAAGCGTTTTCTGCATACTATCGAGTGTCTTGCGGGCCGATGGCGGGAACTGCACACGAATGGTGTAAGAGCGAGAGTTCAAGATGACGGGAGTGGTGGACGGTTCGCCCTGCAGCATGGCGCTGGCATCTAGCTCGACTTCTTGGGGAGTGAAGCCGGAGCGGGCAGCGACGACCGGATCGATATTGAACGTAAAAGCGGTTCCGCTGGTGGTGCCTTCAATGCCATCTTCTACGTCAACCACGCCAGGGATCTTCTTGATGGCGCTTGCTTCTACGGGCGCCCAGTGTCGCAAAAGTTCACCATCTTCATTGAAAAGTTTGATGACCACGGGTTGGGGCGCGCTGGTCAGATCGCCAATCATGTCTTGCAGAAGTTGCGGAAATTCGACATCGAGCAATGGTTCGGCCTGTGTAATCTTCGCGCGCACATCCGCAATCACGTCTTCACCTGAATGTGTCCGCTGGTTAGCCGAAGCACTTCCAAACAACTTCGAGAAGAACGACGCCATAGGCCTCAACTTAACGCTGATATCACCCTGATTCGCTTCGGTGACAGCGGCTAAGCCAAGTTGTAAACCAGTGCGGCGCGACGTGGTGGCCACTTCCGGAGTGTCGCGCAGGATTTTTTCAACATGGCTGATGACGCGATTGGTCTCTTTGAGAGAAGAGCCAGGCGGCATGGTGTAGTCGACAATGAAACCGCCTTCGTCCATAGCAGGCAGCAGATCGGAACCGGTGTGTTTATAGCAGAGATATGATACTGCGATCAATAGAATGGTAGATAACGCCAATACCAAAGGATGCTTCAACGTGAAGAGTAGGGTGCGTTCATAAGCGCGCATGAGCGAAGGCGGAACAGTGTCGTGATGTTCGGTGCTACCAGTCCTGTTGCGAATCAGGTAGTAACTGAGGGTGGGAGTCCAAGTGAGCGCTAATACGAGCGACGTGAGCAGTGCAACGCCCACAGTAACAGCGAGCGCGCGGAAGAAAACGCCGGTGACGCCAGTGATGGAAATGAGCGGCAGGAAGACAACGATGGGGGTAATGGTTGAGCCCACCAAGGGAACGCGAATTTCTTGAATGGCGCTGCGAATGGCCTCGGCGCGCGACTGCCCTGAATCGCGATGAAGAACAATATTTTCGACGACGACAATGGCATCGTCAATCACCAAGCCAACGGCTGCGGCCAGGCCTCCGAGCGTCATCAGATTAAAACTCTCGCCCAGCACCCGCATCGCGATGAAAGTGATGCCGATGGTAGCAGGGATGACTAAGCCCGCGACGAGAGAGGTGCCCCAATCGCGGAGGAACAGAACCATGATGAGAGACGCTAGCATCAAGCCGAGCAGGATGGCATCGCGGACACTATCGATAGATTCTGTGACCAACTCCGACTGGTCATAGAACGGACGGATGTCGACACCGGGGGGGAGGCCCTTCTTGAGAGTGGCGATCTCCTCATGAACAGCGTCGGCCACGTCAACCGTGTTACTGGCGGGTTGACGAAAGATATTGAGGAGAACGGCGGGTTTGCCGTTGGCCGTAACGACAGTATAAACCGGCATCACAGAATTCGTAACAGTGGCCACGTCTTTGATAAGGACCGCCGAACCGGCGGGACTCGTTTTGATGACGATGTTCGAAATGTCTTCCGGGCTGTGGGCTTGGCCACTCATCAGTGTCAGCGCTAGTTGATGGTTGGTATCAATCAGGCCGGGTGAATCGATCATGTTACTGCGGCTGATAGAATCAAGAATATTCGGAATGGTGACGCCGGTTTGTACGAGCCTGCCGGGATCGGGCTGGACGAGATATTCGGGTACTTGGCCACCTTGCACCACAACGGACGAAACACCGGTATCGCGATTCAGACGCGGTTTCAGCGTGTAGTTGGCGATTTCCCAAAGAGCAGTTTGCGGGATCCGATCCGACGTAAGGCTGTAACCCATGATGGGGAACGCCGCGAAGGTAAGGCGATTGGCCGTTACTTTTGCATTGGGAGGAAGTGTTGACTGTACCCGCGCAATGGCAGCGTTCACCAACTCCAAAGTTTGGTTCATGTCAACGTTCCAGTTGAAGAACAAATCAATTTCCGCGCTGCCACGGCTGGTGATGGAGTTCACGTGGTCTAAGCCAGAGACGGTGTTGAGCGCTTCTTCCAGAGGCTGGGTGACTGTCACGAGCATCTGGTCAATGGGATAAACGCCGACGTCTGCGCCGACAACGATCCGAGGAAAATCTGTACTAGGAAAGACAGAGACTGGAATAGAGACAGCCAGGTAAACGCCCACGGCCACCAAGGTAAGAATGGTGAAGATGATGGGCTTACCGTGAAGCGCCGTCCAAGGGAGCGCGTCTTGACGAGCGCTCGTAGGCGCGATCGAAACGTTGCTCATTTCGGATTCGCCTGATCTTTTTTCGCACCAGGTTTTGGCGCAGGCGGCGCGTTATCGTCGTTATTGTCGTCATCATCCGACTCTTCGACAGCCGTAGTGATGACCTTGACTTTTGTGTTGTCATCGAGGCCCATGCCACCCACGGTGACTACCTCCTCACCGGGGTTAGCGCCGGTCAGGATCTGCACTTGATTGCCTTCACGTACTCCGAGAGTGACGGCTCGCTTGTGCGCTACAGAATCGGCCGAAATGGTGAGAACCGAGGTGCCCCCTTCTTCGCCCGGGAAGATCGCCGACGCCGGCACTACACTGGCGGCCTTGTAGACTTCTGTGGCAATGGCGGCATGTACCGGCATTCCAGGCTTTAGGCGTTCGTCTGGATTCGCGATTTCAATCCAGATTTGCACGGTGGTTGTGTTTGGATCGGTGCTGGGGCTCACTACACTCACCTTGCCTTCAATTTCGTCTTTGCTATCGGGCTGCGCAAGTGTTGCCGGTTGGCCCACGCGAACTGTGGCTGCGTCTACCTGAGGCACGTTGACATGTGCGACGATGCGCGAGATATCGACGATGCTGATAAGAGGTGACCCAGGGCTTGCCATTTCACCGACATTGAGCGGGCGATCAGCAACGATGCCTGCAATGGGGCTGATGATTCGCGAATACGCGACTTGCGCTTCTTGCGAATCAAAGTGAGCTTGCGCGGTTCTGACTTGAGCGGCGGCACCGTTCATCTGATCCTGTCTGGTGGATTCGAGTGTCTTCAAATGTTCTTGTGCGGAGCGAAATTGTCCTTCGGCTTGCGCGTACGCCACTTGCGCGTCATCGACAAGACGGCCCGCTAGCGCGCCCTGTTTAAACAACCGCTGGCGGGATTCATAAACTCGTTTGGCGCTGTCGCGCGCATCGGTTGCCGCTTGCAAATCAGTTTGTGCTTTGACCACCGAATCGGGAAGTGTGGAAACCTCCGTCGTTTTGAAGTTCGATTGGGCCTGGTCAACCGCGCCTTTGCTTTCTGCTGCGGCATAGATGAGATCGCGGTTTTCAAGAACGGCGAGTAGTTGCCCACGCTTCACGTGATCGCCACGGTGGACGTAAAACTTCTGCACCGGCGCGGAGACTTTCGGCATGATGCTGGCTTGGTCAACAGGGTAGAGCGCGCCTTCGCCCTGTACGATACGGCGGATGGTGGCTTGCGTGACCGAGGTGACCTGCACAGGAACGGGCGGCTTTTGTTTTTCTTCCGCGGGCTTACTGCATGCAGCCAATAAAACGATAGCGAGGACGACAACGTAAATTTTCAAAGGCATTGTTCAGAACGTCCCCGTGATGGTTTGAAGATTGACGACGGCGAGACGGTAGCGAGACATACCGTCGTAATAGGCATTTTGCGTCTGGATCGCGCCGGCTTGCGCATCCACAAGATCGACAATAGCCGCTTCGCCAGCCTGATAACGAAGCGTGTTGAGGCGAAGACTCTCGGAGGCCAGATCAACAGCGCGGCGCAGCAGATCGATTTGGTCGTGGGCTAATTGCGCTTCGCCATAGAACCCGCGCAAATTTCTAACCAAAGCCCGTTGAGCCGCACTCAAATCTGCTTCGGCCTCATCGTGCCGCAGTTCGCTCTGTTTCAGTTTGCTGCGGCGCACGCCCCAATCCCATACGGGAACGTTCAGACTCGCGGTAATGAAATAGCCCAGATTGGGCAAAGGCCCGTCTTGTTTGGCGGAGGCAACCGTGCTGTTCAAAGCGAAGGCATTCGCCTCAATACCGTAAACGGCGTCGAGGGTGAGAGTGGGCAAGAAAGCTTGACGGGCGATCTTTACATCAATGCGGGAGGCGCGCAACGTTTCGATGGCAGCCGAGAGCGAAGGATTGCTGCGCGAGGCCATCGTTTCAGCCTCTTCGAGAGAAGGTAGAGATGGAGCGACATCGAGATCGTCAACGATGGAGAAGTCTTCGTTGAAATCGCGATACAGGAGAACGGCCAGATCAAGGCGCGTGTTTTCCATAGCGAGTTTGGACTCCTGGAGAGCCTGCAGCGCGGCGTTCTCGATAAGTTGGGAACGAACGACGTCGCTATGTGCCACTTCGCGACCGCGTTCGAGATCCTGACTGATTTGAAGAGAGCGGTGCGCTTGATCAACAGAGGTTTGCGCAGTGGCGTATTTGCGTTGAGCGACGATGAGCGCGTAATAATTCCTGGTCACAGTCGCAACGAGGCCGCGACGGGCGATCTCGAGCTTCGCATGCGCTAAGGCCTGCGATGCGGTAGCGCGTTGTACGCCGCTGCCACTTAACGTGCCGGGCGAAAGATCTTGATGGACCACGGCCCAGTCGCGATAGACGTGGACACCGTCATTAGTAACGAACCGGCTTTCGGCCAATTTGCCGTTACCCTGCGTGCCGAGATATTCAGAGCGGCCAGACAGTGAGGGATAGAGGGCAGCGCGCGCTTGACGGCGATCTTCGTTGGCCGAGGCGGCGTCGCCAATGGCAGCGAGCACGGCCGGATCATTCTTCTCAGCCATCACCAGGGCATCTTTAACCGTGAGAGTGACTGGCCCTGGTTTCGAGGCGGCCGGCTGATTGAATAAGGTGGAGCTTGTATTTTGGGCAGAACCAGGCAAGGCGCTAGCGATGAGAATCACCGCAACGCCGGCCGCTCTCACACACTGAATTCGTTGAGCATAACCAAACATTGGATCTGATGAATTCCCTTTTCGTCTACCGATTGAATGGCAGGTAAAAACGAGCATACCGCCGATTTCTGAAAATTTGCTGAACTGGCTTATTTAACCGTCGGTATTTCAAGAAAGCTCTGGTGGGCATCATCATGGTACAGGGTGATGTGCGCGGTGTGCGCATCTTTTCCGGACTCATGGGCCACTGCCCCGCCGCTGTTATAGTTCTTCTCCAACTGAATCGAATTCGGACAAACCAGCAGTAAACGGAGCCTGCTTCCTTTGGCAATGCGACGGGAGAAAAACGTGAAGCCGGAAAAGTTATAGCGATTGATCTCGCCGGGCATCACGAGTTTGGCTTCACTCAGAGATTCACGGTAACGAGCGCGCAAGATGTCTGAGGTCAGTTGCACGCTGCTTCCGTCGGCCTTAATCTCATCTAACTCAGCCGCGAAATCCGTATCCGGAACGTCCATCGCCATCCATGCAACGAGATGGATAAAACCGGTAATTTCTGTGTCGGCCCTGAAAGGCTCGCTATGGTAGACAAGCCCGTCGCCAAATAGATTCATCGCCTGCGTCTGATCTGTGAGATAAGCGGGCCGCTCCTTCTGCTCCAGCGCTGCGGGACGAATATCAAGCGGATCGTAGACGAAATGATCGGGCTTCTCGCTCGCCGGTTTCGCTTCGTCGAGTTGGCCCGAGTGAAACACATCCTTTGCACTATCGCCGCTGGAATGCAGAAAGAGGGTGCTCTTCAGGGGAGTGATTGCCTCTAAACTCGCAACGTATTTCCATTCCTCCGCACCAGGGACGAAATAAGCCACACGATCTTTGAGGAACCGAGGATTGGGTCCGCTCTTCATCGTCCAGTCGTACCACTCTTTATGAAGTTTGTTGAGATCAAGGACACTGGCATCTCCGAACGTAAGGCCACCTACTTCTTTGCGAGGCGTTCGAGTACCGGCATGATCCCAAGGTCCCACAATCAAATAGTGTTTGCTTTTGGCGTCAGGCTTTCCGTACTGCATGTGACGCAAGTAGTAAGTCATGGCGCCCGCTTGATCGCCATCGTAGTCGCCGGTAATGGTGAGAATCGGAATGTTGATGCGTCGATAATCCTCCGTGCTGGGGGCCATGGCATTCCAATAGGCATCAGGCGTGGGATGGTCGAGCCACTTGCGAAACACAGTGGATGTGTTGCCCACTACCTGATCGAGATTTTCGAAAGGAAGGTGATCGGTGTAAAGCTGCGTAAACTTAGCGGTCCAGAACGCGGAGTTGCCAAAGGTGTTGGCGTTGCCGGTGACGCCGCTGGTGAAGGTGAGCCACTGCATGATGTACGAAGTGAAGACGCCGTGAAAGAAGGGAAAGTCCACACCAGCGTGCGCGGCGGCGGCCGGAACGATGGTAGCTAAATGCGGCGGAAATTCCTTGAGAGTCGACCACTGATCGAAGCCCGCGTAGGAACCGCCCCACATAGCGACTTTTCCATTGCACCAAGGCTGTTTCGCGAGCCATTCCACCACGTCGAAGCCATCACGTCCTTCGTTGGTAAAGGGCTCAAACGCGCCTTCCGAATTGCCGCGGCCACGGACATCGACTAAAGCATACACATAGCCGTTCTGACTGAAATAAGTGGCTCGGTCAAGATAGCTATCGCCGATATACGGCGTCAGCGTGAAGATCACTGGCAGCGGCTCCTTCTGTTCGTGAGGCCGGTAGACAGTGGCGTTCAGATGGATGCCATCGCGCAGCGGAATTTTGACGCCCCACTGCATGTCGACTTCCTTGGGAGGCGCATCCGAGGCTAACGCTAAGCCGAAAGAAATCAAAAAGAAGAAGAAACAACGCAGCATCCCGTTAGTGTAACGAACATGAGGGCTTTCCATTAGAATCGGGAAATGCGTTCTTATGTTCTGGTTTTGCTCGCTGCGATTCTGCTCGCTTCGTGCGCGCGTCCCCCACAGTTTGATGTTGTTTTACGAAATGGTCAGATTTGCGACGGCTCGGGTTCGCCCTGTGTTGCTGGAGGTGTCGCCATCAACGGAGATAGTATCGCGAAAACCGGAGATGTGAATGCAGATCTTGGACGAACCGACATAGATGTGCACGGGCAAGTGATCGCGCCCGGCTTTATCAATATGATGTCGGGCGAAACAGGACTGTTCGCCGACGGCCGCGGTCTGAGCGATTTGACGCAAGGGGTGACACTCGAGATCTTTGGCGAAGGCGAATCCATGGGTCCGTTGAATGACTCGATGCGCGCGGAAGAGGAGAAAATGCAGGGCGACTTTCACTACCCAATCACGTGGCACACGCTGGCCGAGGGGTTGGATACGCTCGTGAAACACGGCGTTTCGCCGAATGTTGCTTCATTCATAGGAGCGGCCACTCCGCGAGTTTATGTATTAGGCCGCGCGAATCGTGCACCAACCGCCGCGGAACTCGATCAGATGCGCGCACTCACTGAAAAAGCCATGCAAGACGGCGCGCTGGGGATCGCTTCGGCCCTCATCTATGCACCCGGAAATTACGCGCAAACCGGCGAACTCACCGCCCTTGCGCAAGTGGCGGCGAAGTACAAAGGCATCTATATCTCACACATGCGCAGTGAGGGAGACCACGAAAAAGACGCGATCAACGAATTGCTGACCATCGCGCGTACAGCGCGAATTCCCGCCGAGATTTATCATTTGAAAATCTCCGGCGCGAAGAACTGGGTTCATGAACCGGAAGTGATTGCCCAGATTGAAGCGGCGCAAGCCGAAGGCCTCAAGATTACCGCCGACATGTACACCTATCCGGCAGGCGCCACCGGACTCGACGGAGCCATGCCGCCTTGGGTGCAAGCGGGTGGGTTGGAGGAGTGGCGCAAGCGGCTACAAGATCCGGCGATTCGTAAGCGGGTGAAAGCCGAGATGGCGACCGGCACGACCTATGATGATTTGTTCGCGGCCGCCGAATCTCCAGACAAGATTCTGTTAGTTGGATTCAAGAGTGAGAAACTCAAACCGCTGACCGGCAAGACGCTGGGAGAGGTGGCCCGGATGCGTCATAGCTCGCCCGAGGACACGGCCATGGATTTAGTAATTGAAGACGATTCGCGCGTGGAAACGGTCTATTTCCTGATGAGCGAAGACAACATCAAAAAGCAAATTGTTCTGCCGTGGGTTAGCTTTGCCGCGGATTCCGAGCCAGAAGGTGTCGATGGCGTATTTCTCAAATCGAGCACTCATCCGCGCACCTTTGGCAATTTTGTGCGGGTCTACGCGCGCTACGTTCGCGATGAGAAATTATTGAGTGTAGCGGAAGCGGTCAGAAAGATGACCTCGCTGCCGGCTGCAAATCTGGGCATTGAGCGGCGCGGCATGCTGAAGCCTGGTTACTTCGCGGATGTCGCAGTTTTTAATCCCGCGACGATCCAAGATCATGCGACTTTTGAGAAGCCGAGGCAGTTATCGACAGGTGTCTCAGAGGTCTTTGTGAATGGCACGGAAGTAATTCACAACGGTCAGCACACGGGAGCGAAGCCGGGCAGAGTAGTGCAGCGCGCGCGGATATAGATGCCTCCGCGCGCCCCCGACAATACGCGCTTAAGCCAGAGCTTTGCCGTACAGCACCAGCAGGCGACTCCAAGCTTTTTCAGCTTGCGGCTCGTTATAGACATGCGAATCCGGCGGACACCAACCATGCGCGGATCCTTCATACACTTCGATTTCGGCCGGTAGACCAGCCTTTGCGAAAGCATCTTTCATGACATCCTTGTCCTTCGGCGAACGCGCGTCATCATTCGCCGCGATGGCCACCAGAAACTGCGCCTTGCTTTTCGATGCCTCGAGGTGAGGACTGTTCGGTTGGTCTGTGACAAGTCCGCCCCCATGAAAGGAAGCAACTGCGCCGACGCGATCGGGCACGGCCGCAGCACTCCGAAACGCCATGGGTCCTCCCATGCAATAACCCTGTGTACCGATCTTGCGACTCTTAGCCACTGATGGTTGCGTGTCGAGCCATGCGATAAACGCCTTGGCATCCGTCATGTGCGTTGTTTCGCTAAGCGTTTTCGCGAGCGGCATAACCGATTGAATCGGAGTGGCCGCACCGGCTTCGGCTGTGGGGGCTTTCTGGGTACGGTAGAACGGGTTCACCACCAGCACCGAGTAGCCCGATTCGGCCAGTCGTTTTCCCATTTGTCGAAAGGCAGGGCGCAGTCCAAAGATATCCGGCCATATTAGAACGCCGACGGTTGCGCCAGTCGCAGGATGTACGAAATAGCAATCGGCAGTGCCGTCAGGCGTCGTGATGTTTACATCCGATTCAACTACCGAAGCCGCGTTGGCCACTTTAGGCAGCATCATAGCCATGCCGGCGCCCAACATCTTGCCAAACTGCTTGCGAGTGACTAAGCCCAGGCGCTCGTATTCTTGCCGGTCTTTATCGAAATGATCCCGATCACACATATCCGCTCCTTATCGAAAACTAGTTTAGTGCAATTCGACTCAACGGATCGGCTGTTCGGTGAAGATCTCGCGCGTGGTCACTATTTTTCTGCGCTTGAGGGCAGCGGACAGTCGGCGCATTGAGAGCGCCAAGCCGGTGTAGACGAGCAAGCATGCTCCCAGTGAAGCGATGGCCGCAACCGCTTGGCCAACCAATCCATAGTATTCGCCGGTATGGCCAAAGCGGACAAACGCGCGAAGTCTTTGGCTGAGGCTGCCGCTTTCAAAAGTGTTGGATCTAACGATCGCACCTGTGTCACGATTCAAAACGAATTGCGCACGCTTTTGAGGCTGGCCGCCATTTCCCGCATCAATGTTTGCCGTTAGCGGCGCGTTCGCATCTCTTACAACGTTGATGGTAATGGTGCGCCAGTCTGGGTTAATACCTTTAGCGGTTGCAAACAACTGATTGTAGTTCGGCGCCAGTCCAGTTTCAGACTTTTTGCCATGCGCACGCCTTCCGCCTTCATCGCGTCCAGCAGCGTTAGGGAGCGGCGATCCACTCAAGCGAAACAGCAGCGCGTTCGCCCAATCAAACGACATCACCACGCCGGAAAGAACGATGACCAGCAGCGGCAGCGCACACCAGATGCCCACCACGTTATGCCAATTCCATTCGCGAGCTTTTGCGCGGAGTCCGCTGCGAAAAGCGATGCCGGCGCGCAAAGCCTTCGCACTCCATTGCCGCGGAATCCAAAGAAAGGTGCCGAGCAGAATCAACACACCGAAGACAAGATTTGCGATTCCCACGAGCCGGCGACCGGCATTCTTCGGACCCAGCGCCGCTCCCAGAGCCCGGTGGAATCTTTCCACGGTGGAAAAGAACTCACGAGCGCGCGCAGAACTGGGGCCAAGAATCGCACCGGTGTAGGGATCGACATAGACTGTTCTGCCTCGGCCAATAGAAAACTGCGCGGAAGCCTGCGGCTCATTGCGCACCGCGATCGCGGTTGGCTCGCCCACTCCAGCGCGGCGAACTGCGTCAAGCAGATCGTTCATCGACCGTGGCTGAGCTTCGTTCGGCACCACCACCGAACGGACATCGCGCTCAACAAATGCCGTAATCTGCCTTTCGAAGGCAAGCAACACACCGCTAGCGGACATGATGAAGATGAACACACCAGCGGCCACGCCGGCTGACAAATGCATCCAGAAAAAGATCTTGCGAATCATCGTTTCTCCCGTTACCCGACAATTCAGCATCAACCCCTCACCTGAAAATTAGCTGAAAACTATTGGTAAATCCCCAATCGGGCACTTGAATCTGCTGAAATGAGTCTCAGGTAAGATGCGCGTTCTGCTTGTGGATGATGACCGGGAAGTGATCGAGTATGTGCGGCGCGAGTTGGAAGAGGAATCCTTTACCGTCGTCTTAGCTCACGATGGCGCCACAGCTTTGCAAATGGCAGAGACATCCGCGTTCGACATCATCGTGTTGGACGTCATGATGCCTTTCATGGATGGCTTGCAGGTGACGCGCAGCTTGCGAAGAAAGGAGATTCTCACGCCTATCCTGCTGCTGACGGGCCGCGATGCTCCTGAGGAGATCGTCCGCGGGCTTGAGGCCGGGGCAGACGATTATTTGACAAAACCGTTTTCGTTCGACGTTTTGCTGGCACGCATACGAGCCCGCACTCGCAAGTTTGATCAGAACAACCCGCCCTTACGATTTGCCGACGTAAGGCTGGATGTTGACGAGCACAAGGCTTGGCGTGGCAAGCGCGAGATGGTCTTAACTCGCACCGAGTTCGCGCTCTTGGAATGCCTGCTGCGATCGGCGGGCCGAGTAGTGACAAGAGACCGCCTCATTGAAACGGTTTGGAATGACCGGGAAGTGAGTGAAAACAATCTCGATGTGTTTATCAAGTTTCTACGCTCCAAAGTGGATGTGGTGGGCTCACCAAAGCTCATTCACACGGAGAGAGGACTGGGCTATAGTTTGCGGCAGGGTGAGCAATGAACCGCGTAAACCCACGTTCGTTGCGCGTTCGCCTCACTTTCTGGTATTCGTGCGCGCTGATTCTTGTGGCTCTGGTATTGGGCGGAGCCAGTCGCTGGGCCTTGGCAGTAAGCCTCGATCACGCGCTCGATCAAAGTTTGCGCTATCGGCTGATTGGCCTCCGCGGCTTTATTGATGAAAACAGTGGCGATGGTTTGGACCGGCTGAAATTCAAGCTTCGCGAACTGGATCACCTCGGCGAACTGTTCCAGGTTTTTGGCCCCCATGGCGAACTGATGGCACAGTCCGACGGCTTGGCTCGCCATCGAGTAAGTACAGATCCGCCGCCCGACCCCGGCGCCCGTATGCTTTTTCGAAGTGCCGGTCCGCACTGGTTCCCTATGCGCATGGCTACACAGCGCATCTACGTCGGAGACGAAGCACTCACCATCGAAGTCGCCGACCCACAGCGCAAGTACGAAGGAGTCTTGCGCGAGTTCTATTCAGTGCTCTATGTGGCTCTCCCGATTGTCTTGCTGATCGCGGCGCTTGGCGGTTACTGGCTCAGCGGTAGGGCTCTCGGGCCAGTGGATCAAATCATTGACGAAGCCCGCGCCATTGATCCTGCCAACCTAACGGCTAGGCTCTCTGTCCCCGCTTCCGGAGATGAATTGCAGAGGCTTTCGGAAACGCTCAATCAAATGTTGGACCACGTCGAGCAATCGGTTCAGCAGATGCGTCGCTTCACCGCGGACGCTTCGCATGAACTCCGTGCTCCTATGACTTTGATCTACACCGCCGCGCAATTTGCGCTGCGGCGCGAACGCAGTCCTGAGGAGTTGAAGGAGTCTTTGCAGAAAATTCTCCGTGAGGCGAAACGCTGCACCGACCTCATCAATCAGCTTCTAACCCTTGCTCGCTCAGATGCGGGAAATAGCAAACTGGAGTTGGTTCCTAATGATATTTCAGCGTTGGTAAGAGACATGGTCGCGGAGATGTCTCTGATGGCTGCGAACAAAGACATTACTGTCGGAAGCGGTTTGCCCGACGTGCCCGTGTTTGCCGACGTAGACGAGGCTTCCTTTTGCCGAATGCTCTTGATTCTTCTCGATAATGCCATTAAGTACACAGCACCAGGCGGCAGAGTCAGCATTCGCGTAACGCACAACGCTGGTCAAGTAATAATCGCCGTCGCGGATACCGGAGTTGGGATTCCGGTCGATCAATTAACTTTCGTGTTTGATCGTTTTTGGCGCGCCGACAAAGTTCGTTCTCGAGATGCAGGCGGCACCGGATTAGGACTGGCTATCGCTCGTGAAATTGCGGAGAGTCATCATGCAGAACTGACGGTAGAAAGCTCAGTTGGGCATGGCTCCACGTTCACCGTTCGCATGCCCAGCACTAAGCAATCGCCCTTGCTGGAAACATCAAGCGAGCGCGCAATTTAGCAGAGTACCCACTTAACACTATCATTTTTCAGATGGCTTTAAGATTCTCAGTTCAAACTCCAACTATGCGAGGAGTGATTCGTGAAGCTACATAAGTATTCTCGATTTAGGTTTCGACTCGTGCTCGGAGTTGGAGCATTGGTTGCCGCTGTGCTCTGTGTCCAAAGTGTGCGGACTTACATGTATACCGGCGCGGTGCTTGTTCCCCAGCAGGCGGAACGCGAAGCGGAGCGACAGGTAGGCGCGCTGACCACGGCAGCCCGCAGTGCCGGCATAAATGAACCGCATGCGCTTGCTCCCGTCATCGAACACGCCTTGGAGTCTTCGGGAGATCGTGTTTTATGGGTCCGCGTGCTTACTGCTGATGGTCACGTTCTCGCACAAGGTGGTCATCCCGAGGGAACCGTCAACATTCCGGCGCAATGGTGGGAGCGAGTGGAGAAACATGAAAGCCTCGGACGAGTGGCGGATACAGCGCGCGGCAAAGCTTTCATCGCAATGATCCCATTTCGCTTACCGCGTCCGTCGCGACCCATTGAAAGGCCTGCGTTCTCCGGACCGCCGCTCGGCGCAGCGCATCGTCCTCCTGGATTCATAGTTGAGGTGGCCCTTCCTTTAACGGCGGTTACCGGCGCATTTGACGGCCTACGTCAGAATCTCATTGTGGGCGTGATCGCCTCTATCGCTCTCTTGTTATCACTCGCTGTCATTGCGCTCCGCGCGCCACACTATCTCCGCGGACGTTATCTTGAGAGCGAGTTGCAACTGGCCAAGCGAGTTCAGAACGATCTGCAGCCGAAACCGCAGTTACGTTCGCCACATTTCGAATTCGGAGCAGCGGCCATCGCAGCCGACCACGTGGGTGGTGACTTCTACGACATCTTTGAAGCCCAGGACGGCAAGATTGCCATGGTGTTAGGGGATGTTTCCGGCAAAGGAGTGCCTGCGGCGCTATTGGTGAATGTGTTGCAGGGCGCCATTCGTTCATCAATGGTATCGGAGCATGAACAGGCATGCGAACGCATTAATCGAATGCTGTGCGAGCGAACAGCCTGTGAGCGCTTCGCCACATTATTCTGGGCTGTCTTTGATCCTGCTACTAGTACGCTGCGCTATGTGAACTGTGGCCACGCGGCGCCCATGCTTGTTCACGCCGGCGACCCGAATCGCATCCAGCGATTGGATGGCGGCGGCCTCGTTCTTGGGCTTTTTCCCACCACCGATTACTCCGCGCGCACCGTCGAAATTAACGCAGGTGACACGCTCATCCTCTACTCCGACGGCATCAACGAAGCCACCAATCAAATCGACGAAGAGTTTGGAGAAAAGCGCATTTGCGACTTGGTTTCCGATACCGCCAGCGCCGCACCGTCTGAAGTTTGCGACCGGATCATGAACAAGGTAGCTTCGTTTGCCAGCGCGGCGATTCCAGCGGATGACCGCACCTTGATGGTGGTTCGCTTCCGACATGCAAACACCGCCACGGAGCGTCTCATTTCTGACGAGACGTTCTCAGAAGTATTCGCTTAAGGCAATTGAAAAAGGAGACCACTGATGAAAGCTTTGTTTATGAGACCGACCCGTGGCATGTTTGTGTGGGCCGCCCTTTGTTTGTCACTGACACCTGTAATGGCGCAGACAGCCACCGGTAAAATCGTAACCGCCGCGAATGCGTTTCTTGGAACGCTAGATGACAAGCAGCGGCAAACCGTACTGTTTGCGTTCAACGACGAACAGCAGCGCCAGCGCTGGTCCAATTTTCCAACCGGATTCGTTCCACGAGGCGGCATCAGCTTAAAAGAAATGACCACCGCTCAACGCGCCGCGGCGCTCGCACTCGTTTCGTCATCACTCAGCCAGCGCGGTTATGAAAAGGTCGTGCAAATCATGGAGGGCGATGAAATTCTCAAGACGAACGAAGGCAACGGTCCGCCGCCCGGCGATGGCCCGCAACGCGGCAACGGTGGAAATCGCCCGCCAATGGGAAATGGAGGGCCGCCTCCACAGTTTGGCAACGGCGGTCCGCCGCCCCGAAGAGGTAACCGAGGTGGTGGTGGCGATATGTTCGGTAAAGATCTGTATTACATCTCCATCCTAGGCAAGCCCTCCGAGAAAGATCCGTGGATGTTGCAGTTCGGCGGTCACCATCTAGCGCTCAATATCACCATTGCCGGCGACCAAGGGGTCCTGACACCCACCTTGACCGGTGCCCAACCCGCTTTATACACGAGCAACGGCAAAACCGTACGGCCCCTTGGCCAGGAGAGCGATAAAGCACTCGCCTTGCTTAACACACTCGATGAAAACCAGCGCAAACAAGCAATCCTGAGTTTCCGTCTGGCTGATCTCGTGCTGGGCCCTGGACAGGATGGCAAGACGATTCAGCCGGAAGGGCTGAAGGCTTCCGCGATGAACGAGCATCAACGCGCAATGCTGCTGGACGTCATCGCAGAATGGTCGGGCATCATTCATGAGAGCGCTGCCAAAGCTCGCATGGCCGAAATCAAAGCCGACCTCAACGAGACTTGGTTCTGCTGGAGTGGTCCCGTTACCGCAACTCCCGGCAACAACATCACCGCCTACTATCGGATTCAAGGCCCGAAGCTCGTCATCGAGTATGCTCCTCAACAACTGGGTGGCGACCCAGCGCTGCATGTCCACACCATGTACCGCGACCCAACAAATGACTACGGCAAGAGGCTCTCGGCAAAATGAACCAGACAGTCGCCGCCGTCGGTGCCCTTCTTCTATCACTCACAACCCTCGCCTCCGCGCACCGGCTTGATGAGTATCTGCAAGCTGCCTTGGTGTCTCTAGACAAAGACCAAGTCCAAGTATCCCTACGTCTGATTCCAGGAGTGGCCGTGTCGTCCGAGGTCACCTCGAGTATCGACGTCAATCGTGACGGTATCCTCTCAAACATCGAGCAAAAGAATTACGCGTCAAGTGTTCTTGGCGATCTTTCTCTCAGCATTGACGGACACCATCTGCAACCTCACATACTTTCTTTTACTTTCCCAAGCATTCCGGAAGTGAAGGAAGGCATTGGTGAAATTCAGATCGAGTTCACGTCCACTCTGCCGCGCGGCGGCGAGAACCGCACGCTCATCCTGGAAAACCACCACCAAAGCCGCATCTCCGCGTATTTGGTCAATTGCCTTGTTCCGCGCGACAAAGCCATTCGCGTCGTGGCGCAGAAACGCAATGAGATGCAGTCCTTTTATCAGCTGGAGTATGTGCAGTCGGGTGGTCAATCGGAGATCTCTTTTTCGCCTGGAACGTTGCTGTTCTGGTATCGCGGGTTCAATGGTATGTTCCGCCTCGGCATCCGGCACATCTCGGAAGGTACAGATCACCTGCTCTTCCTGCTCGCGCTGTTGTTGCCCGCACCTCTCCTTGCCGTCGGCCCACATTGGGAGGGCTTCGCAGGTGTGCGCCCCAGTCTGCTGCAAATTCTAAAAGTGGTCACGGCGTTCACCGTTGGGCACTCCATCACGCTGGCACTAGCAGCCTTGGGATTAGTTCATGTCCCCAGTCGTCCTATTGAAGTCCTCATCGCGGTCTCAATTCTTGTCTCCGCCGCACACGCGCTCCGTCCAATCTTTCCCGGGCGCGAATCTGTTATCGCAGCCTTCTTCGGCCTGATTCACGGATTAGCCTTTGCCAGCACTTTAAACCAACTGGGTCTCGGTCGCTGGGAGCGCGTTGGTGGCCTGCTCGGATTCAACCTCGGCATAGAGACAATGCAGCTAATGGTGGTGGTTGCCACGCTTCCCTCACTTCTGTTGTTAAGCCGTACGCCAGCGTATGCAGTCCTGCGAATTGGCGGGGCTGTCTTTGCAGGCATCGCCTCGCTCGGTTGGATCGCCGAGCGGCTACTCAACGTTCCGAATCCGGTGGATGTAATCGTAGGTGCCGTCGCATATCACTCCGCTCTAATCGCTGCAGTTTTATTCTTGGCAAGCCTGCTTTACTGGTCAAGGACGGTCGCGACACCCAAGCTGCGCCTTAAGGAATTGTAGGAACACATTCCAATCCGCTGGCAGTGTCCCATGTCCGCCTGCATGCATGTAATAGCCAAGCGTGTGCCCTACAAGCGTTCCGGCCGGTGGCCATTCGTTCGTCTCCACACCTTGCTTGCCTAAAAGGGCATAGACCGGGTCCGCCCCTTGCGCTGCCAGAAACTCGCCCTTTGGATCGGACCAATAATCGGTGTCGCCGGTTTGGAGCAACAGCGGCCGCGGCGCCATGAGCGCCACAAGCAGATTTGCATCAACCGGAAATTGATCCACTCGCTGTCCGAACTTTCCATAGTTCGCACAGAACTGGTACGGAAACCGGCCAGGAGCCGTGAGATGAGCGATCGTCTCGCCATAGTTTCTTCGGCTCAACGCAGCACCGCCCTCACCAGAACAGCAAGCAATCACTGCAGCGAATCGAGTATCGCGAGCGCCGGTCCACAGTACTGTCTTACCCAGGCGCGATGCTCCGTACAACACCACGCGCTTCGCATCGATCTTCGAATCTTTCTCAAGGTAATCGAGTGCGCGGCTGAGTCCCCAGCTCCAAGCCGCGATAGCTCCCCATTCGTCTGGCGCTGGCTGCGTTTGCCCAGGCTTCAGGTAGAGCGCTCGAACACCATAGGGCAAGCCACCTTCGAAATCGGGTTCGATGTCGCCGTAATATACGGTGGCAAAACCAAAGCCCGCCGCCAGCAGCGGCAGAACGTCTACCTTGCCAATCGCTCTCCCTTGCTGGGCAGGCACTCTTTTGTGATCTTTATCCCAAACCGTGCCTTCTTTCACTCCAGGATCATCCACAATCGTGGAGTTAGCCGAGAAACTTATGTTCAGCAGCAGTGGCGACGGACCCCGCGCATTCGCGGGAACGTAGACCAGCAAATCCATCTTGGGTCCGGTCTTGTCGCCCGAGAAATAGATGGTTGTCTGTTTTCGAATCGCTTTGCCGTCAAAGGCAGGCGTACCCGGATCAAACGCGTCATAGCTAATGTGCGCCGGTGGCCCAGGGCTTCGTCCCAATTGATTCTCTTCAAACAGATCTACAATTTCCGGCCTGCGCTTCTGATACCACGTTTTGGCATCACCCACCTTCTTGCCGTTCGCCAATTGTAATGGATCAGGCAGTGTATAGTGGCCAACTAACGCTTCGTCATAGTTAACCGGGATGCCCGCAACCTCTTTCGGTGGCGCAGGGGTTTGCGCCACCGTATATACAGCAAAACCTGCAGCCATTGCCGCCGTTAGAGTGGCGACTCTTGCGAAAGACATGCCGACATGATATCCGAGCTCAGCCCACCGCCACTGCTTGCAACGGCTTCACCACGCTCGCGATTTGATAGCTCGATGCCAGCGCACCGTTGACGAACTTCAAGTTGCTCGGGCGCTTAGAAGGATCTTGGCAGCGAATCACCACGCTATCCGCCAATGTTGCGCCATCCGCAATAATACGTGGCTCAATCTGGCCCACTCCATTGTTGGCAGGGTTCATAGCCAGTTCCACGTAGCTCGGATCCATGGGCAGCGGAAGCGCTTCCAACAGTGCCGGATCAAACTGCAATCCCAAATCTTGCGCCTTGTGAATGATCCACGCGAGCGGAATGTCCGACAACGCCTTCGCACCGGGTGGAATGCCACTAACGCCGCCGCCAACGTCGCAATGATAACCAGAGAACCAAACTTGTTCCAACGTTTGGCCGGGACCTGCGGCATTCCACAAAGTGGGTTGGAACGGCGGCCGCTTTTCGTCAATGGCCAAGGCATGATAAGCGTTTAAGACGTTGGGCTGGAGGGTAGTGTCCAGAAAGAAATCGATCGGATCCACACCTCCGATTAGAGACGTAAAACCGATAGAGCCCACCGTGTCCCACACGCCAATCATGGTGATTTTCGCGTCCACCATACTGCAGTTGCTGAGCGACTGTAGGATCTGCTTTCGCTGCAGAGGGAACTCGTACGCCTGAAAAGCTTTGTTCACCAAATCATCGGAAAAGTTCTTGGTGGGTAACCCGCAGTGCGCAATCATCCCGGCCAGCGCACGCGCCGTGAACGCGCCGCGGCTGAAGCCAAAAATGAAAATTTGGTCGCCATCCTCATAGACATGCGCAATCTTTGTGTAACCGTCTTTTACCTTTTGGCGCAGACCAATACCGCTGGCCCCCTCCACCACCTTGAGGATAATGTTCCCGTCAGCTCCCACGCCGTCGTCGTAGAACGGCATTTGGTCGGACGTGACAGGGAGTGATTTGAAAAGTTTATATACGTTGCTATGGGAAGTTGAGTTATCCCACGTGCCGTCGGCACAGAAGGCAATTCGTTTGGACATACGCGCTCCTATGGAAACAGTGACCGAATCGACCCAATCGTTTCAAGGGAGAGCGCAATTTGATTGAGGGCCTGTTAGGTCAAAGTCCGTTTCTTTACGGTTATCGCCGAATCGAGACGGGCGGCGAGATGAGAAAAGGCCGGAGTTGGACCACGCCACTTCAGATCCTCCACGTCCTCAAACAGCGGCACATCCGTTCGCAGCGTCGCCAACGTTCGAAAGAGCAGCGCCATCTCTCGCTCTTTCGTCAGAGTGTCGGCAAGCGCACCTGCCTTGGCAGCATTCACCTTCCATTCGCGCCAATCCTCTGGAATAAGTTCCAGGTGCGAATATTTCGCCAGAACGGCCGACGCTGTCTTCGCACCCCACCCAGCGAGGCCAGGATAGCCGTCTGCCGTGTCACCAACTAGGGCGAGATAATCGGGAATGGATGCCGGTGGGACACCAAATTTTTGGATCACGCCCGGTTCGTCTAGAATCGCACGCGTTCGACGGTTGAGTTGCACGATGCGCTTGCCGCTGACGCATTGCGCCAGATCCTTATCGGGGGTGCAAATAATCACTTGTTCGACACGCTCATCCGCCACCGCCTTCGCAGCAGCAGCAGCCAGCGCATCATCTGCTTCGAATTCCACCATCGGCCACACCACCACACCCGCCGCTGCTAGAACTTGTTCCAAAAGGTGGAACTGTGCGAACAGAGCGGGCTCAATCCCTTTACTGGTCTTGTAGTCTGGCCACAAACGATTGCGGAAAGATTCAATGACATGGTCGGTAGCAACCGCAATGTACGTGGCGCCATCGTTAATCATGCTCAGCACCGATCTGAGCACCCCTCGAACAGCAGCAACATCCTTACCCTCTTTATCTAAGGCAGGCGGCAGCGCATAGTAATGCCTGAATAGTTCATAGGTTCCGTCAACAAGATAAACGTTCAAAGAGAACTTCCCTAACAAGCTTAGAAGATGAGGAAGCGGCGACAATTGATGGATGATGAGCAAGCGAAAACTAGGACGACAAGGACTCACGGTCTCAGCCATGGGACTTGGGTGCTGGGGGATGACTGGGCACTCGTACACGCCAGCCAGCGAGGAAGATTCCGTCGCCACCATCCACCGTGCGTTCGAGCTGGGCATACGTTTTTTCGACACCGCCGAGTCATATGGGCCATTCGCAAATGAACAACTCCTGGGGAGAGTCTTGCAGGGCTATCCCCGCGACGAATTCGTCATCGCAACGAAATTTGGCATGCGCTTTGAAGACGGGAAGGCGGTGGGAATGGATAGCCGACCCCAATACATTCAGCAAGCAGTAGAGGGGTCACTGCGGCGACTGCGCGTGGAATGTATCGATCTCCTGTATCAGCATCGCGTCGACCCGGCTGTTCCCATTGAAGATGTAGTGGGAGCCATGGCGAATCTAATCACTCAAGGAAAAGTGAAATTCCTCGGACTGTCCGAGGCGGGTGGAAACATCATTCGTCGGGCGCACGCTTGTCATCCACTTTCCGCGCTGCAAAGTGAATACTCGTGGTGGGAACGGAATCTGGAAGCAAACATCATACCCGTTCTGCAAGAACTCGGAATCGGGTTAGTAGCCTTCTCGCCTTTGGGACGCGGCTTTCTTACGGGCACTGTGAAACGCGCGGAAGAGTACCCCGCAGAAGACTGGCGTCACAACGATCCGCGCTTTCAAGGACAGAATTTCGATGCAAACCTGCAGGTGTTTGCTGCCGTTCGCGAGTTAGCTGAGAGCAAAGGCGCAACGAGCGGACAGATTGCCCTGGCATGGCTGCTGCATCGCGAGTTGGGTGTTGTTCCCATTCCCGCTACAACCAAATCCGGTCATCTGGAAGACAATGTGGCGGCTGTAACTTTGTCATTGAGTGATTCGGAGATAACGCAACTGGACAGTGCGCTCGCCCCTCGTAGGATTGCCGGGCAGCGCTACCCCGAGCGCCAAATGGGCTGGATCGACCGCTAAACAGTGCTCTGCGTATACGTTGAACTGCGCCAAAGTACGCAAACCGCACACTGCGAGTTACGCACAAAGGACAGCGTCACGGGACAATGAACCTGTAAAGCGGCCCAATGGGCTTGTTTAAGTGTTGAACATCACACTTCCAATATTTGGATTGCGAATTGCACAGGTCTTCCGTAGGAGGAGTTTCCCTGAGTTCCATTATTGTCGATAAATTGACTCGGACATTTGGCATTGCGTTCTTGCTAGGTTCGCTGGCTTTATCTCAAAGCATTATGCCCCCGACGCAAAAGAGTGGCAGCCGTAAAGCAGTAGCAGTCTTCGACGGCAAGTGGCTTACGAAACTCACATGCCCTCCCAAAGGGAGCACTGAAGGTTACACTTGGAGATTCGTCAGTGTCATTTAAAATAACAATCTACGGGACGAGCGCGGCACGGCCGGAGAACTTGGCTACTACTTTGCTGGAAGGCAAGCTTACCCCGGACGGCAACGCTAAACTGGCGGCAACAGGCATAGTAGTTTCCAGAAAGTATGTCCGCGGCGTGCTTGCTCACAAGGGTGAAGAGTATAACTACGACGTGAAAGCATTGTAAGACGTGCCTGCACGTTCGAATTTGTAAGGCAGTAGCCAGCTAGTATTTCCGAAACGTTAGAGAAAGCTTGTTGTCCAATACAGATATGAAGCGCAGGAACTTCAGTTCCATGCTGGGTGCCGCTGCCGGATTGGGTCTAGAGGCCAACAGGGCGATTCAACCGGAGATAATACCGTTAACGCGAAACGGTTGGATGCCTAACAATGACCACTTACCCGTTTTGCTTTATCGCAACGCGATTAGCGTTGAGAGTCCTGACCCCGCGATGTTGTTTGAAAAAACGTTTCGGAGGCATGGCTGGCCTCCGCAGTGGAGAGACAGTGTCTATGACTTCCATCACTATCATTCCACTGCCCACGAAGTGCTGGGTTTCGCGGGAGGTCTCGCAAAGCTCATGTTAGGCGGGGAAGATGGTCATGTAGTCGAGGTCACGGCAGGAGATGTAGCCGTCCTGCCTACAGGAACGGGACACTGTCGGTTGTCGGCAAACTCGGATTTTTTAGTCGTGGGAGCGTACCCCGAAGGTCAGCAGTGGGACATCTGTCGCAGTGCACCGAGCACGGAAATGCTGACTCGCATGCGAGATCTGCCCTTCCCAAAGTCAGATCCTGTCAGTGGCAAGAGCGGCCCATTGACCTCACTCTGGCAGTCAGTCAACTTCTAAAACTGAGTCTGGCGAGACTCCTAATAACTTATTTGTGTACAACTACCCCACTCATTAGATACCATCAGTAAGATATGTCACACTTCATCAAGTCCTTGCAGACTCGAATCCAAGAACTCAATACATCGATTGAGGCCCATAAGACTGAGTTGGCCGCCTACGAGCACCTCCTCCAGATCGAAACTTCCAAAGGAAACGTCACCCCTGAGGTAGCTCCGAAGAAAGAAACTGCGGCCTCAGTAAAAACCAGCTCTGTACACGCTGCTCCAGCCACCGCAGGCGTAGGATTGGCTCACATCAAAAGCACAGGCAGCAAAACCACTCTCATAGCCGAGATTGTAACTGCACATGGAAGCCAAGGCGCTTCTCCGAAAGATGTCGATCAATTCTTTTCGGCGCGCAAAATCAAACGAAGCAAGAATCTGATTTACAACACGCTCAGCTATCTAGTCGCTCAGAAGAAGTTGCATCGCCGCGACGGCCGTTACTACGCAGCAGCGGGCGCGCCAACCCCGAAGAAAGCAGCTGTTCCTGCTCCGGCGGCTTCTGTAGCGAAAACTCCCACCAAACGTAGACTCAGTCCGGCCGGTTTGAAGCGCATTCGTGAGGCGTTGAAGAAGCGCTGGGCCGCGAAAAGAGCCGCCGACAAAGCTGCTGGCAAATAGCTGCACATTCTTTGCTGGGTGGCCACGTCGCTGGCCACCGTCACAAAAAGATCCTTAGAAAAGTCTCCACACTACTCCGACCTTCCTTCGGAGGCTTGCGGGGAACTCTCAGCTAGCAAAACCGCATGAAAGAGTTCCCCGAAATTTGACACAATTTCAGTAAATGTTGCCAGCACGCCCTTTCCTCCCTAAGACTTCCATCTTCATCAGCTACGCACGCGCAGATGTCCAGTTCGCCGATCAAGTCTCGAACGCACTCCAGGAGGCTGGCTTCACCACATGGGTTGATCGCAACCAGCTACCCGCGGGCGAGCAATGGTGGCAGAACATCAGCCGCGCGATTGCTGATTGTGCTGCAGTGGTAGTTATCGTTTCACAGAGCTCTGTTGGCTCGGAAATGGTGGCTCAGGAGCTGCAGCTTGCGGAGAAAAACCAAAAGAGAATCATCCCCATTCTGTTCGCGCGGCGCGGCGTTCCCATTGGTCGTTTTCAGTCTGTACAGTGCATTGACTTTGTAGAACAACCGTTTCTAAATGCTTGTGCGCAACTCATGGAAACCATCCGTCACTCTGGAGGCGCCATCAAACTCGGTAATGATCCGTTAACACGCAAACTGACATTCGCGCCGCCGGTCGCCCCACAGGTAGCGCTTGCACCGCTGATGGACGGAGCGTGGCAAGGACACATGGAGGACGCTTGGGGATCGTGGGATCTAGACATAGCGCTTGCGCCCATAGGCCGATTTCAAGGCCTTACTCTCCGTCCGAACTCTTTCGAAACCGTCACCGTGACTGGTTCCTGGCGGGTGGAGGAGCCACATCAATTGACGCTCGACGGATTGCAAAACGCCATCACAAACCCGTGGGCCACCTCTCCGTGGATTGTGCAGTTTTTCTTTGCCAAAGTCTCACCCACGTTATTGGAAGGCTTTACTCTCCCGGAACGCCGCCCCGCTGTTTGGCGGCGTCGCTGACTCAATCGTTGTTAGCGATTTAACGCGAAGGCAAAAAGCGTGTCGCCCGCAGCTACCAGCACATACTGCTTGCCGTCCAACATATAGGTAATCGGTCCGGCACTCGGAATGCCTGTCAATCCGGCATGCCACAAAATTTTTCCCGTGGTAGGTTCAAAAGCAATCAGGTAATTCAGGTTGCTCGTGAACAACAGTTTTCCCGCCGTAGAAAGATGCGAGACAACGCCACCCCCGCTCGGCCAATCATGACGCCAAACAGTCTTGCCCGTTTTGTAGTCGATCGCCAGCAGCGCGCCCCCTTGGCCGCCCACCACGCTATCGAGCCCGCCCCAACCTTCCGGACGCTCGTCGGTGTCGGTCAAGTAAAACATACTGAACGTGCGGCTCGATCCGACATAAAACAATCCCGTCTCCGGATCGAAACTCGGAGCGGGCCAGTTGGTCGCGCCGTTCGACGATGGAGAAACCAGCACTCCATCTGTCGCCGGATATTTGGCAGGATCGGGAATCGGCTGCCCGTTAGCATTCAAGCCCTTCGCCCAGTTCAGTGTGTCAATAAAGGGCGCGGTTACTAGATGCTTCCCATTCGTGCGGTCCAGCAAGAAATAGAAACCGTTACGGCTTGCCTGCGCAAGCAATTTACGCGGCTGCCCATCAATCACACCATCAATCAGCACGGGCGTCTCGGCCGCATCCCAATCATGCACATCGTGCGGTGAGACCTGATAGTGCCAAACGAGTTTTCCCGTGTCAGGGTTAAGCGCAATAATCGAACACGTATAAAGGTTGTCCCCTTTGCGGCTCTTTTCGGCCATCACCGGATTCGGATTGCCCGTCCCCACGTAATAGAGATTCAACTCCGGATCATAGGTGCCAGGCATCCATGCCTGCCCCGTGCCGTGCGCGGACGCGTATTCATCAGGCCATGTCTCAATGCCCGGTTCTCCTTTGCGTGGCGTGGTGAAAAACTTCCACTGCAATGCTCCGGTTTCCGGATCGCGCGATTGGATAAAACCAGGGTTATCAAGATGGTCCCCGCCAATGCCGAGAATGACGTGATTGCCAATAATGACCGGCGCGACGGTGGACGTGTAATCGAGCTTAGGATCGGCAATCTCCACTTTCCAACGTTCCTTGCCCGTGCGCGCGTCCAAACTCACCAGATGACTGTCAGGGGTCTCAAAGAACAACCAGTTCTCATACATGCCCACGCCGCGATTGCCAATCGTACTGCCGGTATTCGGTGGATACGTGTAATGCCAGAGTTCCCTGCCCGTTCGTACGTCAGCCGCCCAAACATTGTTCGGGGCTGTGAAATACAAGACATTATTTACCAGCAGCGGCGTCGACTTGATAGTGATCGCATTAGCGCTCGAACTGGTAAAGCGGGCGGCCCAAGCGAGCGACAAATCTTTCACGTTCGATGAATTGATTTGCGTCAACGGGCTGAATCGCCTGCCCGAATAATCTCCGTTGTAAGTCGGCCACACATTCGGTGGCTGATGCAGTAACGCCTTAGGATCAAGCCCCTGTGCCCAACTGGCAATCGGCCCTGCAATCAAGAAAAGACAAAACCATCGGCATCGGTTCATTTGAGTGTCACCAGGTAGGCAGTGAGGTTATGGATATCGGCGTCGGTATATCGGCGAAGCAAATCAGTGTGCGCTTGCAGCGGATCATTCACCTCCACCTTAGGCGAATCGGCAGACTCGCGATTGAAAGAATGGAACTGGCCCGTGGAATCATGCAGCGACACCGTGAAATCGTCAATGCGGTCCAACGTTCCCGCGAACGATTCGCCACTCGCCAGCGTCACCTTCACTGTCGGCGAAGCGCTGTGGCTCGCAGCGGCCGCACCGCGTCTTGCATTTCCGCCGCGCGGCTGCAACCAACGCGCTTGCAGAGAGAACGGATCGTACTTCTTACCAATGCCTGCCAAGTCGCCCGTAGCCGAGTGGCATGTACTGCATTTGCCCGCGCCATTGAAATACGCCTCGCCCTTTTGCGCATCGCCAGTCACCACGTTGCCATACGTGTACGTGCCGCGATGTCCCGCCGCGTACGTGCGAACGTGCAGCCACGCCACTACGTCGGCAATTTGCGCCTCACTCAGCGGCAGCTTCGGCATGCCTTTATCGGGCCGCCCTTCGCGAATCACCGGCGCAATAAGAATGCCCTTCTCATCATCAAGAACAAGAACGGATCGGATCAGATCGGGCGCGCCCGGTCCTCCTTTTCCCGCAATGCCGTGGCACCCCGCACAATAGGTCGCAAACACTTTACCGCCCCGTTGAAAAGCGGCCGGGTCTTGGCCTGAACCGCTGATAGCAGCGGCACTCACGCCATCTGCACCAGCATCACCCGCAGAAGCTTTAGGAGTTACGCGAGGCTCCTGGCCCCATAGGCAGGCCGCAGCAACAAAAGCCGCAGCACAGCGAATCAACTTGGAATAGCGCATGTTCCTCTTAAAATAGAAAGTGTGAATTCCTAGTTTATTCGTTCCCATTGGCGAACCAGCAAGCTTACCAATCTGCCGGCCGGTAATCCTTCAAAAACTGTCCCCACACGTGCTTGCCCGTATTGATCCCGTCAATGATCGGATCCAAGATCCGCGCCGCGCCATCCACAATATCCAGCGGCGGATGAAATCGCTGTTCCACCGTCTTACGTTGCGCAATTTCAATCGGATCCTCGTCCGTCACCCAACCGGTATCAACACTGTTCATGTGGATTCCGTCGCAATGGTAATCAGTCGCGGCAGTCCGAGTCATCATGTTCAGCGCGGCCTTCGCCATGTTCGTGTGCGGATGCCGAGTCGTTTTGCAAACCCGGTAGAACTGTCCCTCCACCGCGGAAACGTTGACAATGTGCTTATCCCGCTCCGGCGTGCGCAGCATCAGCGGCTTCAGTCGAGCGTTCAAAAGGAAAGGCGCCACCGCGTTGATGAGATGCACTTCCAGCAACTCCACCGACGATACTTCCGCCATCAACAAACGCCACGAGTTACGGCCGCGCAAGTCCACCTGTTGCAAATCTTGATCAAGCCTCCCCTCGGGAAACAGATGCTTCTGCCCAATCAACTCTTCCGCCAACAACGGCACTTGCGATAGCTCCGCCGCGCGCGCCAGCCCAGCGTATTCGGGAAGGTTGCGATTAGCCACCGCCGCTCCATCGCGCCAACCTTCATAGGTGCCTAACAACTTCCGAGCATGCTCAGGCGCATCGCGCAAGGCGACTCGTTCACCATCCATCATGTGCTGATAGAACTCGGGTGGCCGCCGCACCGTCTGACACGCATTGTTGATGATGAAATCCAAGCGCGTCCGCGTTGCCAGTAACTGCTGGCAAAGCGCTTCCACGCTCGGCGTATGGCGCATGTCGAGTCCGAAGATCTCCAGACGATGGCCCCACTCCGCAAAATCCGGCTCTTGCGCATAACGCTTAGCCGAATCTCGCGGAAAGCGCGTCGTCACAATCANNCGGCCGCCAGTAAGTAGTGCCACGCGCCCGGTCAAGTCGGCCAGTTCGGTACGTTTGGCAAAGTTAAACTCGGCACACTTCGGACACAGTTGATCGTAGAAATGATGAATCGCGGTGTATTCCCGTTTGCAGACGTAACAGTGCTGCACCTCAACGGGCTCCGCCGGCGCATCCTCACCACTGCCAAGATGCAGGTCGGCTGGCTCGAAATTCCGAGGCGGAAACACATTCGGCGTTGTATATACCGGCTTGCGCCGCAACGCCCGAATTCCCGTTTCTTGCAGCAAAGTCTCGGCCCGCTGCAATTGCGCCTCATTCCGCGCACGTTCCGCCGCTTTCTGTTTCTGCCGCCTCGCAATTGGGTCGGGATTGTGTAATTGCGCCACCGCCCGGTGCAATCGCTGCCGGTCTTCTATTGGCAACAGTGCCAGCAGTTGCCTCTCCTCATCAATCCATTCCAGAAACTCAGTGGTTTGGCGGACGCGCTCCAAGAGCGCAGGTTCAAGATCTTCCATGGGTGGCGTGGTCGTCATGTGTTGTTGTGGTGAAAGCGTAACGGCGCACGCTGCCCCTTAATTATCGCGCGACAACCCTTAAATCACTAGAGCCCCGCGCTCCGTCAGCAATTCGCGCAAGATCGACCGGTGACAGCGGCCTTCCTCCTGGCAATAACACCCCACCGACAAATTCGTCTGATGCGAAAGCGCTGCCAGCACATCCAGTTCCCTGCTCCGATCTGGCTCGCTCATCTCGCGCCTGAACTTCCGTTTGAATGCCAACCATGCTTTTTCATCCGCCGCAGACAACGCCTCCTGCACGAGTTCCGCGCTCGGTGACAAATTCGGAAACCAGACGTCATAGTAATCAAGCTTCGCGAAATCCGCTTTGGCCACGCCGCGCGGGGGGCGACGCACAGTCCCAAGGCGCACACCTTCATCTGGCCTGCGAGGGCTTCCTAGTCGCACTATGGAGATGGACATAAACTTCTTTGCTAGTGTGCCAAACGAAATATTCTACTTTCCCCGTCCAGGTGGTCGATAAGCTGTTCAGAGGTCCTCAGCGTCATGATCACTAACACGCTAAGCAGCGCGCTTTCGTCAGTGAACTACGGCCAAGCAACCGCAGCGCTGCAGTCACAGAGCGACGCCTCTAGCCAATCATCTTCGTCGACATCCGCTGCAGACTCAGTACAACTCTCCGCTACGGCGCAAGTTTCCGCCATGCACCAGCAAGGCATGAGCGTAAATTCGATTGCCGCCAACATGGGCCTTACATCTGCGCAAGTCGATAGCTACTTGGGCATTACTACGGCAAGCAGTTCCGGAGGAGGCAGCGGTGCTCACGCTGGCGCTCATGCTGCTCCCGCTAGCAAATCCACTTCTACATCCACGTCGTCATCAAGAGCCCCAACCGTCAAAGCAACTGCCAAAAAGTAAGCTTGGCGCTTCCGCGGCCAAAGCCAGCTAACTGCCTCCATACTTACTACAAAGTTGCATAATCAAGAGCGGAGGTATAAGGCAAATGAAATCTTTCAACTTCGGCCGGCTTGATACAAACACCTCACAAAAGAACCAAGCCGCCGTCGTGTTTGTTCATGGCTTTACGGGCGATTGGAAAGGAACCTGGGGAAGAATCCCCGATTTCCTCACCAAAGACCAAAGGCTAAACGGCTGGGACCTGTTTGGTTTCGGCTATGAGAGCAGGCGTCGCTTCGACCTGCTCCGCATGTGGAGTACCGATGCCGCCCTGCCCGAGATCGCCATCAAGCT
>PMQB01000481.1 GCA_003169195.1 Bryobacterales bacterium | reverse complement strand
TTGCCCTTCACTTTGACGAGACCACGAGTGCCGAAAAACTCAACGGACTTGGGCCAGACGACATAAGTCCAAGCGCCCTTGTTGCTGCCCTTTTGAAGTTTAGCCTCGAACCCTTGCTTCAGCATATTCTTCGCCCTCTACATTATCAACGCTCAGGCGTATCGCGCGCCACTATCTTTCGGAAGCATCAGCCGCGATCAAAACACCACCTTGCGACTTCGGCGCTGACGGGAAGTTACTCGCCTCTGCTCACCAAAACTGACCAACTAATCTGAACCGAGTGAAACGTTTTACCGCCATGGCACCGCTGAAACCGACATCTTTACCTTGAGATCGCGTCATCAAGCTGCTTGCAACGCGTGTCGCCAATTTTGGCTCAGCGGTTGAAGGCAGATTCCTGGGTCCAGTGAAAGCCTCGACTGACGAGGAGGAAATTAGTAGGCTCAACCAATCGAAGTTCCATATGAATTTTATGGCTTTCCATTTCGCCGTCTAAGGTTAATTGATTCTGGCGAGCGCGTGCGAAGGAAAAACTCGCTTTCTTGCCGACTCGGCTCGTGAGAAGAAGGGTCTTGTCATTGACATTGATTGAGGCGCCATACCAGACGAACCTATCGTCCATACCGTGAAACGCCATCCTGGATGGAAAATCGAAGATGAGGCGGCGCGGGCGGGTGGAATCTGTGAGCAACGGTGGCCGGACTTGTTCATCGATCGATTCCTGGCTCGTGATGCATTTTCGAAGCACGAAATCATTGGAGACCGCCGGGACGGTTTGGGTAACTTCGCGCCTGCGGGCTACGAGTTGTGCGAGGCCAGTTGCTTCCGATTAGCCAGAATCAGGCGCTCGTCTCATTTTCATGCGGTTTTAAGGTAGGTCTGTCAAGGTTGCAATATGGGTATTACTTCGTCTCGACGAGAATTGCTCGTTAGTGCCAGCGGCGCAATGCTGTGGGGGCCCGCCTTGCTGAACGCGGCAGATGATGGGGTTGATCCGGCCGTTGCGCAAGTCCTGTCGAAAACCATTGGCATCGACATGCACAACCATGTTTATCCCGCCGGGACCGAACCGCATCCGCAGCGTGGACAGACGCGTCAGCCGCAAGAGCAACCGCAGGGTCCGGAGCTTTTGCTGGCGGAAGAACTCAAACGGTCAGGGCTGGCGGCGGTCTGTGCGAGCTTCGTGCTCGATTTTGCGCAGAACGACAAGCCCGGCGACGCACGCGACAACTTCATTCGCTGGCTGACGGCGATTGACGCGCAATTGGAAAAAGGACACATTCGCCGCGCATTGACTTTGAAAGACCTGCAGGCCGCGCACGAGCACGATCAACCAACTATCGTCCAAACAGTTGAGGGGTCGCACTTCATAGAGGGCCACCTGGACCGAGTGGAAGAGGTCTATAAACGTGGTTTGCGCCACTTACAACTGCTTCACGAACACGACGACATGGTGTCGCCCTTGGGTGACACGAACACGACCCCGGCACACCTTGGTGGTTTGACGGCGTTTGGCGCGGAGGTGGTGAAGGAGTGCAATCGATTGGGGATTGTGGTGGACCTTGCTCACGCCAGTCACGAAACGGTGCTGGGTGTGTTGAAAGTAGCGAAGCAGCCGCTCATTGTGTCCCATACAGGCCTCGACAGCCGGCTGGGCAGTAACCCTAAGATGGCGCAAATGATGAAGCCGCGGCTGATCAGCAAAGAACACGCGAAAGTGGTGGCGGATGCCGGCGGCGTCATCGGCGTATGGACGAAGATGTCGGAGTCGCTGAAAGACTTCGTGGGAAATATCAAGGCGATGGTGGACGCGGTGGGCGTAGACCATGTGGGTATTGGCAGCGACACGGATCTGCTGTCGGCGAAGAATGGTCAAGGCACGAACAATGCCTTCCCGGGCAGCAATGTAGAATTTTTCCGCCCGATTGTGGCCGAGATGCTGTTTCGGGGATTCACGCCTGAGGATATTGGCAAAGTGGGTGGGGCGAATTTCTGCCGGGTTTTTGGTAAAGTTACGGCTGGCCACGTTTAAGGCGCATTGATGCATCGACTCATTAAATTGCCTAGCGGCTTGGTATTGAATTTATCGCTGGTCACGCATGCTGTTCCTGCAGCTGACACGCTAGAGGTTTATTTTTCGGGTGGCGATCGGGCGGTGCTGACGCGGGAGGATGCGGCCGCGTTTCGCAGCCAGTCGGGATTGGGCGGCCCGTTTTCAACTAAATTGAAGATCGCTATCTTTTGGTTGGTGATGATCGCCGCGCTGCTTTTGGTTTACATGGCCACTCGCACTCGCGGGTGAGAATTTTAAGATAGATCTGAGGATTCACCAGAAAATAAACTGATTGATCTGTTATTAGTTAGCGCTGTCCTCCTGCAAAACCGTGCAACTGTTCATCACCTTAGTGTTCTTCGGCGTGACTTTTTCGCTCGGAGCGGCACAAACTGCGCCGTACGCGGGTTCCGTGCGCGCGGCCGATCAATTCGTCCCGGGGGCTGCGGTCACGGCAACCCAAGGCAGCTTGAAGGTCGTCGCCTACACAGATGAATCGGGGCGGTACACATTGAATCTTGCCCCCGGAACTTGGGAAGTGCAGGTAGAGATGTTCGGTTTCACGGCTGTGCATGAAACAGTAATCGTGGGCGAGAAACCGCTGGTTTTCAAGAACTGGACACTGGAAATGCCGCGGCTCCATGAAGCGGCGAGTACGACGGCGTCTAAAAGTAAAGCAAGACCGGCGACAGGAAGTGCCAGTGTTCGAGCGGGCCGAGGAAATCGTCAAGGGCAAGGCGAACGACCGGTGTGGAATCGGAACGGGCCAGCCGCTGGACAGAACCAAAGTCGGGCGGGGGCGGCTAATGGCCCAGCTGGGTCACGTCCCGGGTTTCAGAATGCTGAGGTTCGTTCAGCCGATAACGGGGAGCAGGCTCTTGCCCAGGCTCCGCCCGAGGCGACGGTGCCAGACATGGCAGGTGATGCCGATGCGACCCTGGTGGTGAACGGCAGCACCAGCGGAGGCCTTGCCCAAGCGAGCGATGATGAAGCCCGGCGAGAACGAATGATGGAAGGGCCTGGAGGCGGTGGCGGGGCCAATGCGGGGAACGGATTTGGACTCAGCCCTGCATTGGGAGTGCCTCCCGGAATGAGTGCGCCAGGAGAGGACAGCCTGGGTCTCGGAGGTCTGGGAACCAGTGCGCTGAATGCTGGGTTCGGACCAGGTGGTGGGGCGGGTGGCGGCGGAGGTGGTNNACGTGGTGGACAAGGTGGGGCGAACGCGAATCATCGTGGTCCTTACAATGGGCGTTACGCTAGTTTCGGCAATCGCCGACGCCAACAGCAGCGGCTCTCGGGTTCGATTTTTGCTAATTTGCAAAATTCGGCTTTGAATGCGTCGCCGTTTTCTCTCAATGGGAAACCGGAATCGAACCCTTCTTACTCGAAGCTGAACTTCGGACTGAACATTGGCGGGCCGATGGTGATACCGAAGATTATCAACTGGCGGCGTGCTAGTTTTTATTTCACCTATCAGGGCTCGGTGAGTAAGAATCCTTACAGTCAAGTTTCGTCGGTG
>PMQB01000400.1 GCA_003169195.1 Bryobacterales bacterium | reverse complement strand
TGTTACTCCTGAATGAATTTTTCGAAACATGCACCTGCGGGAGGAGGGGGAAAGCTCCGGACCTCTTTGGCCGCGCAGGGGGATCACGGTTTGATTTTGGGGGACTCTAGGGCGGTAGACGAGCGGTTGCATTGGGAATGGTTTTGTAGGTGGTTGATTCTATGAGGTTTTTGGGGTTGAAAATAAAGTTGCTCGGCTTGTGATCGTGATTTCCGAGGGGATGGGACCGGGTGGTGCGGTTTTGGGGAGCGTGAAGACGGAGGCGGAAGCGGCTACTGCACCATGTAGTAAAAATCCTGGTGACTTTCCGATTCAGATCTACGAATTGGCGGCTAGACGATCGAGAGGTTGTCGCTAAAGATTTGGAGAAACAGGAGTCATTCTATGAAGAAGTTCGTATCTTACGCTCTGTTATGTCTTGTTACGGCAGGGGCGGGACATGCTGCCGATGCGGCTTGGAACGGGGGGAACGGCGCATCTGCGGGAGCGGTGTTCGTTGCTACTAATGACGCTAAGCGAAATGAAGTGGTGATGTATGCGCGTTCGGCGACGGGGGTGCTGAAGTATGTGGGGACATTCGAGACGGGGGGCCGAGGGGAAGGCGGTATCAATGACCCGCTGCAGGCTGAAAGTTCATTGCTGTTGAGCCCTGATCATCATTACCTGCTGGCGGTGAATGCGGGTTCGAGTACAGTTTCTGTTTTCGCGGTTTACAGTAATGGCTTGCGTTTGCTGGACACGGCCTCAACGCAAGGAGGCAATCCAGTGAGCGTGACGATGCATGACGATTTGGTTTATGTTGCCAATGTGGGCGGCACTTACCACACGGCCGGCTTTCGCTTGCAGCCTTGGGGAGAGTTAGAGTTTATCCAGAATTCGAAACAACCGTTAAGCGGACTTGATACGGAGCCTGGGGCGATTGCGTTTTCGCCAGACGGGACGAAGCTCATTGTCACGGAGCGGCAGACGAGCAAGATTGATGTCTTCACGGTGGCGGCCAATGGTTCGCTGAGTAACCCAGTTGTGAACACGGCGCAAGGGATTGAGCCCTTCGGAGCGGCGTTTGCGCCAGCAGGGGCGCTGTTGGTATCGGAGGCGGGCTCCGGAGCGGTGTCGTCGTATGCGGTGAATGCGGACAATTCGCTTTCGGTGATCACGTCTAAATCACCATCGTCGGGAGCGGCCACTTGCTGGGTGATTGCGGGTGGGAGCTATGCGTATGCGACCAGCGCCGTCACGGGGAGTGTTAGTGGTTATAAACTCGGCGGCGGCGGCGACCTAACTGCGTTGGGCATTGTTCTGACACAGCCAGGGACGCAGGCAGCGATTTTTCCGCCGGTGGGTGTGACCTCGTTTCCGCTGGATTTGCAGATCACGCCGGATAACCAGTTTCTGTATGTGGTGTATAGCGCGTTGGGACAAGTGATTGGGTACAAAGTGTCGGCTGGTGGGAAGCTGACGGAGGTGACGAGTGTGAGTCCGTATGTGGCGCAGATTGGGGTGGAAGGGCTGGCGGTTTATTGAGTGCGCGGCTGGGATCGGACTGGCTGCTGATATTTTGGGCTGATGCCTGGTGATCGATCACGACGAAGTGTATTGGCGGGTTTGGGAGCGTCGGCTTTGTCGCTGGCGCTGGAGGGTTGCCTCAGAAAGGCGCCACCTTTCAGCGCCAACTGTCCGAGTAGTCCGCATCCGTCGGAGGACCTCACCATCGATGCGCATTGCCACATTTTCAATGGCAGCGATCTGCAGGCAGCGGGGTTTTTGATCAAGATTCAAGAGCATGGGCAAGGGGGCGAGGCTGTCAAGATTGCGGCAGAGTTGCTGCAGGACTTAGCGTGGTCAAACGCTCCGAGCGGACGTGAGGAGTTGCGCGTGCTGAAGCACATGCTGAGCGGGAAGGACGGCACGAGTGCGAAGATGACGCCGGAGGATCATCGCAACTCGGCATACTTGCGGGCGAAGAAGTCGATTTTGAATACGAACCGGATGAAGGCGCTGGCCGGGACCGGGACGACGTCGCCCAGTGGAGCCAATACCAGGCCGACCGCAGAAAGCGTGGGTGCGCAAATCCGTTCGGGGTTGCAGGCCGGCACCTATGATGAATATTTACAGAGACGAACGTTAGCGCCGGTGGCGAAGGCGGCGAATGAGTCGCCGTTGACTTGCAAGCCGGACGACACTAATCTATCGGTGGACGGGCTGCTGGATTATGTGGTTCACAATTTTCACTATCGTTATGTGATGGTGCAAGACTATCTCACGACTTTCGCGAGTAACTCGGGGCGCTGTGTGGACTTACTGGTGGCGAGCATGGTGGATTATGACTGGTGGCTCGCGAATGGAAAGCGCACCAAGACACCGCTGAAAACGCAAGTGGCCGTGATGGAACAGATCAGCATCTTGAGCCGAGGGCTGCTGCACGGCTTGGTGCCGTACGATCCGTTTCGAGAGGTGGCGTTTCTGGGTGGCAAGGGTAGACGGAATGATTCGTCGCTCGCGCTGGTGCAAGATGCGGTGCGTACGCGTGGGTTTCTGGGTGTGAAGTTGTATCCGCCAATGGGCTTTGCGCCATTGGGGAATGCGGGGCTGGGGGATTTCTGGAAGGGACTGGGGCTGCCGAGTTGGACAAGCGCACCTGTTGTTTATGCAGATAAGAGTGCCAGGAGTTTTGGCGAGCGACTGGACGAGGCGATGCGGGCGCTGTATCAATGGTGTTGGGAGGAGGAGGTGCCGATTTTGGCGCATTCTCGGATGTCTTACGGACCGAGCCCACAGTTTGAAGCGCTGGCAGGGGCAGACTATTGGGGATTGGCACTCGGTGAATTTCCGCACCTCCGCATCAGTTTTGGGCACTTGGGGGATTTTTCGGATAACTTGAACCAGAGTGTTCCGACAGAGGCAGTTAAGTTTCTCAAGTTGATGGGTGATGCGGCGGGGAGTGTGGGTGAGCATGCGTTTGGGGATAGCGGATATTACGCAACGGTGCTGACACAAGAGGCTTGTCTTACGGAACGACTGAAGAGTTTTTATAGTGCGCTGCCGGAGGGTGGGCGGGCGCGGATTGCCGACCGGCTGATGTATGGGACGGATTGGAATTTGCTGCTGAATCAGGGGGATATCAAGGACTATTTCGCGAGGTTTGCGGCGGTGTTTGCGCAGTTGAATGCGGTGACGCCGGTGGAGAACGGGCGGACGGCGGGTCAGCGATTTTTCGGGTATAACGCGGCGGCGTGGATGGGGTTGAGGGATGGGAAGGCGCGGGGAAGATTGGAGGATTTTTATAGGAGGAATGGGGTGGGGGTGAGGCCGAGGTGGATGGGGATGGTGGGGTGAGGGTTGGGTAGGGGAATTAAGATGCGAAGATTAGCCTATACAGGGCGCAGGTCTTTGCCTGGAGGATGGAAGGAATCGCATTTCTCCAGACCATTTCCCGAAACGATTCGGCCGGTTCATGTTGGTACGACAACGACCCTGAGGTGGCTGACGATCTCGTATGTTGGATCGATCTGCCAAAACGGAGCTAGTCACGTGATTCGCGGCAATGGTCAACTAACTCTCAGAACAACGGCAGGGCTGATTTGTTGGCGATCCTTGATGACAGATTTGACAGTCCGCAAACGTTTCGGGGCAGCAGTGGTTGCAGCTATGGCGATCGGAACTAAAAAGAACGTATCGAATACTGCTCAAGCAAGCGGGCCCTTTGGGTTCTCCTAAATGAAGCAGGACACTTAAACCGGCTACGACCGCATCGATCATCGGATGCCCGCATCCAGGGCAACGTACATTAAACTTATTCATTCTCATTATCCTCCGAGTAACATCATTAAAGGCCGCCGCAGAATGTAGAGAAACAGGACGAAGATGAGGCACTCTGCGGCGACATCACCGTACTTGCGCATCGTCCAGTAGTACTTCGCGATTCCAAATACGAAATAGTAGATGCTGCCCGCTGCAATGAATAGAGTAAAGATCAGACCGTGAGTCGAGGGTGAAATGTTAGGTATGCAGGACACCGCGGCGCAGAGGAGCCCAAGTACTGAAGCGAACAGTAAAACTCTCGCTAGTGAGAGGACAAATTGCGTATCCATGAGTTGAGCCCAGAGCAGCAGTGAAGCTAGGAAACTACCGAGACCGCACCAGATGGAATGAGTCAGTGCATCACGTACCTCTTGGGCGCGACCCTCTGGCTTGGGCATCGACAGTCCAACGGAGTTAAGGACTGTTGGATATTTGGCTAATAAGCCAGTGCCGACGGCAAGACCCAAGATGGTGATTGCCTGAGTCAAGACTCTACGGATGATTAGGGGATTCACCGGCTCCCATGAAAACGATGGCATGAGGCTCCGCTCTGGCGCTGGTTGGTCGATTATCAGAACAGAGTTGGGCGCCGAGCCTGGATGCGGAACATCTAACCGACTCGAGCCAAGCGCCAGCAAAAGCCTTCTCCACTCGCGGGGGCGCTCTTGCTCGGACGTCCAGTCTACGGGTATTGGGCCGCGAAGCCATTCAGGGAGATCTGCGTTTCGAAACATTAGCGGGATCAGCCTGGAGTCCGAACCAGAGGGATCAAGCCTCCTGGCCATCAAGCTTTCGAACGCCACCATCTTGTTGTCCTCAAAGTACTGGGGGGTGATGACGCACACTGTTCTACGGCTCTCGGTAGTCGCTCGCGTCATCTCTGCGATGAGGTCACGTCCAGGAACGAAGTCTTCAACGTCGAGAAAAACCTTGAGACCGGCCGCTTTCAAGGAAGGCACTAACTCTTGCCTAACCCACGACTGATCTGGTTCGACCCATCGATAGCTAACAAAGACATCAAATGGCATAGGGCGGGATTCTGTCTTAGGCTCTCATCATATCTCGTTTGGGCTGCGTCACAATCGACATCTTATCTCTGTGATGGCGGTCATTTATAATTGACAAAATCCGCTCGCGATTCCATGATTTTTGTATTGGTCGCAGGACGGCAATATAGGAAGCGTCACGCCGTCCATTTATAAGATTACTACCAAAAAGCCCCAACCAAAGTCCCCTGCGACTGAGTTGAGAAATCCAAATTGCCCGTTGTTAACGTTGCGAATTTGGCAACAGCGTTCTGGTACTTCTTGGTCGGCGCGCTGACGGTGTCTGAGGCGACCGCACCCTCTTGGTCAGGGTTCTGTTTCGGCTTCCGGGATAGATGAAGGGTGTCGAGATGGCTCGAAGGATTTTCACGGGTTCTTGACCCCTCCCTTTGGTCAGGGTTCTGTTTCGGTATTCGGGACGGTCGAAGCGGTCGCTTCAAATACGGGCATCGGCTCGCCTTCTTGGTGAACTACGTAGTCGATCGCTGCACGGATTGCTACATCAGTCCATAGGTAGCGTGTACTCCCATGGCGAGCCCAGCGGTTTTGGCCGGTGTTGCCGTCGCGGAGATTCAGCTTGCTGCTGCAGTACGCCTTCAGAGCAATCATTACTTGTTCGGGCGGGCGATTCGCCGTCGCTACAACGTCGATATGGTTTGTCCTCACATGTGCGGCAGACAGCAGCCAACCTTTCCGTGAGCAAATTTCGACTATAGCTCCCAGGGCGATTTGCCTCGTGTCTGCTTCCAACAGATAGGGCGGTTCGGGCATGTGCTGGATTGCGCGAAGTTGCATCGGTCTGTTGGATTCTGGCAGGGGGGCGTTGAAGTGAGTCTGCTTTCTGAGATATAGCCCTCGCGACCGGGGAGCCAGTGGCCGTAGCAGCTCCAGGTCAACAAAAGAGCGGGTGCGGACATCGGGTATTTAGTGCTGACGGGTGATGGAAGTTCTCCGGTGTTTGAGGCTAGACCCCTCCCTTTGGTCAGGGTTCTGTTTCGGCATATGGGATCCGACAGGTCGGACGAAAGAAGAATGGACGGCGTCAGCGGTAGGCCGGGACGCCGGTGACTTTTTCGCCGATGACGAGGGCGTGGATGTGGTCGGTGCCTTCGTAGGTTTTGACGGTTTCGAGGTTGCACATGTGGCGCATGATGGGGTATTCGTCCATAATGCCGTTGGCGCCGAGTAAGTCGCGGGAGAGGCGGGCGCAGTCGAGGGCGATGGCGACGTTGTTGCGCTTTAACATGGAGATGTGGGCGGCTTCGACTTTGCCGTTGTCCTTGAGCTTTCCCACTTGCAGGGCGAGTAACTGGGCTTTGGTGATTTCGGTGATCATCCAGGCGAGTTTTTCCTGGACGAGTTGGTGGCTGGCGATGGGTTTGTCGTCGAACTGTTTACGAGTAACCGTGTAGTTACGGGCGGTCTCGAAGCAATCCATGGCCGCACCTATCACGCCCCATCCAATACCAAAGCGGGCTTGCGAGAGACAGGCGAGAGCGGCCTTGAGACCTTTGGCTTCGGGCAGAACGTTGGCCTCGGGGATGGCGCAATCGGCTAAGTGGAGGCTGGAGGTGACGGAGGCACGCATGGAGAGTTTGCCGTGAATGTCGGAGGCCTGGAAGCCGGGAGTTCCCTTCTCCACGAGGAAACCTTGGATGCCCTGAGGGGTGCGCGCCCATACGATGGCGATGTCGGCGAGGGTGCCGTTGGTGATCCAGGTTTTTTCGCCGTTGAGAATCCACTGATTGCCGCGTTTTTCAGCAGTCGTGCGCATGCCGGATGGGTTGGAGCCGAAGTCGGGTTCGGTAAGGCCGAAACAGCCGATGGCTTTACCGGCTTGTAACTTGGGAAGCCATTGCTGCTTTTGTTCTTCGGTACCGTAAGTGTGAATGGGATACATGACGAGCGCGCCTTGGACGCTGACGAAACTGCGGAGGCCGGAATCGCCGCGCTCGATTTCCTGCATGAGGAGGCCGTATTCGATATTATTCATGCCGGCGCAGCCATAGCCTTCNNAGTTCGGCCATCTCGCCGATCAGGTGTTTGGGGAGGCAGGCGTTGTTATAGGCGTCTCGAATGACGGGGAGGACGCGGTCATCGACAAACTGGCGAGCGGTCTGCCGTACCAGGAGTTCCTGCTCACTGAGCAAGGAGTCGAAATGCATGTAATCAACGCCGGGGAAGCGGGGCATAGGGGTCTGATTTCAATGTAGCGTGTTAGTGGGGAGCAGCGGTGATACGCGTGGTAGCGTGGATATTATGAAGCGTGACTCGGCCGAGGATGCAAGCGAAGAACTGGTGGCCGTTCGCACGTTTTTGAGTGACTCGGAAGCGGAAATTGCGAAAGGCGCTTTGACGGCGTTTGGGATTGAGAGCCTGCTGAGTCATGACGATTGTGGGGGTCAGCGAGCGCATCTGAATCTGGTTCGCGGGATACGGCTTATGGTGAGGAGCACTGATGCGGCGGCAGCGGAAGAGGCACTGACGAGCGGGATGGAAGACGAGTAGAACCTTAGCCGGTTTTGTGCTGTTCCTTGTTGCCGCCCTTGGTATCGCTGCGTGCGGCGGGCTTTTTGGGTGCGAGCAAGCCGGTGAAATCGAATTCGGCGGTGCTCAAGCTGCTTTCGTCTTCGGCGGCCATTTGGCGGTCCCATTCCCCCATTTTCAATCGCAAGGCCGCATCTAGCTCACCCTCACTTAAGAGATCGATCGCCGAAAGCCCCAATTTCGTAAGAATCCGGTCGGCAAGCTGCATTTGCAGTCTTCTCGCCCCTTTCAGTACGTTATGTGTTTGCGACTGGGAGATACCGAGAATGCGTGCTAAGCCACGTTCCGTAAATTCCCCATTGTTTATGCGCAGTTTGACCCGCGACACGAGGCGGTTGCGAAGAACTTCGAAATTGACCTTGGTTGGGCCCAAAAGTGATTCCACTTTGAAATAGGGTCCCCTTTTTCCCTGAAACTAACTTACAGCTTACCACTAAGCGCGTAAGATCTTCCTGATAGGTAACTCCTTTGTTTCTGACATATTGTGTAAAACATTCCCTATTCCTCTCAGGGTCCAGTGAAAAAAATTCACAGTATTTTTTGATAAAGTACCAGAGGTGCTGTATCTTCGGAACATAAAGCGATGCCAACAACACGAACGCTTAAATCAGAAGAACGACCTTTGAAAGAGAAAAAGGACAAAATGGAGTGGACCCGTTCTGAGACCCTGGCTCTCGCTCAACAGTCCTGCACGTTTTGTTACGGCTTGGGTCTGCGACCAGGCCGCGCAGGGACGTCAACCCCCTGTAATTGTGTATTTCGTGCGATTTTCCGAGCCTGCTACGAGA
>PMQB01000042.1 GCA_003169195.1 Bryobacterales bacterium | reverse complement strand
AAAGGGGTCAGACGCGGTTTTTTGGGCGAGGAACGGGCTACGTGTTTTCAGTGAGTTGGGCGAAAGAAAAGGCGAAGAGATTAATGGCGTCTGACCCCTTTTTGATAAAGGGGTCAGACGCCATTTTTTCCATTTTTTTGCTTTTGATGAATCGTGGCTAGACATGGCGGTTTTTCCAGAGGGTGGGGCGGCGGGTGAGGGTGACGAGCATGCCGTTGAGGGCGATGAGTTGGAAGAGATAGATGGCGAAGGGGGCGAGGAGGACGCGCCAGTTGCGGTACCACGGGAGGAGTGAGAGGAATGGAGAGAAGAAGAGAATCATGACGGGCGTGGGAGCGAGTGAGAGGCGCGGAGAGTCAGTTAGGCCGAGGAGTAGGACGGGGAGCCACGAAGTGAGCAAGATGGAAGCGAGGATGACTTGCAGGCCGCTCCAGGGGTTGATGACGAGGAAGCGGAATGAGTTTTTTTGAAAGCCGCGCCAGATGGCGGAGAAGCCCTCGTACATGCGGACGTGGCCGAGAGTTTCGGCGCGGATGACGCGGACGGGAATGCCGCTTTTTTTGGCGTGTCGGGCGAGGGCGACGTCTTCGATGACGCTATCGGCTACGGCAGAGTGACCTCCGATCGAGTTATACACGACGCGTTCGAAGAGCACGCATTGGCCGTTGGCCAGGGCTTCCCGTGACTTGAGATTATTGACGGCGCGGGCGCTGACGCCGGTGAAGTAGAGGGCGAAAGCGTAGGGAAGCAGCGCTTTTTCGGAGAGCGTTTCGCAAACCTGTTCTAGGAACACAGTCACGAATTGGAGGTGCGCGGATTCGGCGTAGGCGACGAGGTTGGAGGCGAAGGATGGGTCGAACCAGGTGTCAGCGTCGACGAAGAGAATCCATTTGGTGGTGGCGTGACGAGCCCCTTCGGCGCAGGCGTTGGGTTTACCTTTTTGCTTGGGAGGTAGTGGAGGGGCGGGGATAACTCGGGCGCCGGCTTGGAAGGCGAGTTCGGAGGTGTTATCGGAGGAAGCGTCGTCAACCACGATAACTGGGAGGTTGGGGAAACTTTTCACGACTCGCGCGATTTGGTGCGCTTCATTGCGGGCGGGGATGATGACGGTGAGATCGGGCTCGGGTGCGTTAGGGATGACTGGAAGTGTTGGGAGAAAAATATAGTTGAGACGTGATTTCCATAGAACGAGCATGATGGCGGCGGCGAGGCCGATGACGAGGAATTCGATCATGTGCGTGCTACCACGATAGTGGGTCCGGTCATGCCGGTGGGGAATGGACCGGCTTCGGAGAGATCTTGCCAGGTGCCGGTGCTGTCTTGGGCGTTGGCTTCGAGGACGGTACCTTCGGAGGCGGGGAGTTGGGCGACCCAGCGGGTCCAGGTGTAGAGAGAGAGTGCGGACTCAAGACGGGCGGGTTGCCATGGGCCTTGGTTCGCGCGGACGCGGACGGCTTTGATGGGGCGCGTACCAGCAAACGAGACGCCGCCGAATTCGACGTTGGCGCCATCGCGATGGATGCGATCGATGTGAGAGCAGATGTGGATGACGGGTTCCTTGGTATAGCCGAGGCGCTGCCAGGTGCCGTAGTAGGGCTTGCTCACAAAGCGGATTTCGTGAATCCATTTGACGTTGCGGCAGCCGTAGTAATTGGGCGCGAGGAGACGGATGGGGAAGCCGTGGGTGCGGCTGAGAGTTTTGCCGTTCATGCCGAGGGTGAGGAGAGATTCATCGCTATAGGCGTAGTCGAGGCGGAGGCTGTCGTCATGGCCTTCGACGCCGATGAAGGCAGCTTCGATGATGTTGGGCGGAAGCGTGTGTCGATCAATAAGTTGAGAGAGATGAACGCCGGCCCAGACGGCGGTGCCCATGAGATCGGACTTGAGGGTGTTGCTGATGCAACGGAGAGTGACGTAGCGGATTTGTTTGGGGAGGCTGAGGAGTTCCGCGTAAGTCAGTTGGCGAAGGGGTTTGCCGTCGAGGGTGATGAGGAGACGCCAGGTTTGGGGGTCGATGGTGGGGTCGACGGTATTTTTGCTCATGCCATAGAACTCGGGCACGGGGGTGACGGCTTTGCGGACGAGGCCTGGGGCGAAGTTGGCGCGGTCGAGTGGGGGTTGGAAGGGGAAGAGGTCGACGGGTTGGCGGGCGCGGCGGGCAAGGGATTGGTCGCGGAGATAGCTTTCGGTTGAGACGGCGGCGACACCGGCGGTCATGAGGAAGGCGCGGCGCGGGAGGGAGACGGGTTTGGACGGTAGGCGGAAAGTGAAGAGAGTGAAGGCGAGGGCGGGTAGCCAGAAGAAGAGATTGGCGGGGATTGAGGGGAAGTCGAAGATGAGGGCAAGCGAGACGGCGCAGAGGATGCCAAAGGCGAGAGCGAGGATACGGTTGGGGACGAGCCGGGTGATGAAGAGACAGCCGCCGAGGAGGGCGAGCGCACCAGTGACGGCGGACGGTTTGGCCCAAGGGCCGAGGGTTTGGAGGATATCGACGGCGTAGCGGGAAGGGGTTCGGGCCATGATCCATTCGGCGATTTGGTCGGTAAGGAGCGGGGTGGCGAAGAGGTAATGAGCGAGGTAGTGGACGGCGAGACCCAGGAGGACGGCGAGGGACGAGATTTGAGTGATGAAAGAGAGCTGCGGTGCAAAGTGACGAAGGGCGGGACCGCTTAGATTGCGAGCCGTCAACCAATATTTGCGAGTGGCGGGAACGACGGTGCGGTGGGTGAAGACGTTGAAGTTAGAGGCTTCGATGCGGACGAGGATTTCGCGGTAGACGTCGGAAGCGATTTT
>PMQB01000165.1 GCA_003169195.1 Bryobacterales bacterium | reverse complement strand
ACTGACACAGATTGTGAACGCCGCCCGGCAGGCAGCGTGCGCGCAAAACCGAAGGCGGAGAATAGCGTTCGCGTCGATATTCACGTGAGCCACTTCGAAAATTATGTCATCCGACCGACAGGCCACGCCGGCGTTGATAAGGTGCCTCGTTGTGCCGCCTTTCAGATGGTTGGTTGGCGATTACTAAATGCTGGCCGACTACCCACGAGTAATCGAAACGGACTACGGCTCGGCATGCCGACACGTGGATTCGAAGAAACGAAATCCTCAAGCGCACCGTGCTTCTGAGCGGTTAAGAGTTGACCATCAGAGCGGGCAAAGCAGTGCTCCATATGCGATCATCGTTGGCCTGAAGCACATATATCACGGAATTTTTTGAGCATTCGAAGTCTAACCCTATCCCGACTTCAATCGCCACGACCGCCTGATCAACAGTATCGACTTCGTTGTCGTTAATTGTAAGCTTAGAATCCTTCCCCATCGCGCCCCAGGCGGGACAAGTACGAATGCCGGCTGGCCGACGTACAGACGCTGAGCGGGCCGGTCCACGACCACGACCTTTCCGTTCTTATACGGACCCTCCCGCAATTTAAGTGCAAAAGCACTCTCTGGGGTAAGATAATAGTCCTGTAAGTACTTAGCCACGACGACCGAGAAAATCGATTTGCTGAAAGCTTCTATAAAAGCGACCATGTCCAACATCCCATCCGGCCCGAGGAGGTCGTCAGGATTGCCACCGCGATGCGCAACCTGATTCCTACGTTCGACGAGTTCATCGATACGCCCCTCAATGGTCGCCCCTGGCACGCTATCGGGCCTGGATTCCACCAAAGCGTGAGCACCGATATACCACTGCAACATAGAGTCTACACGTCGGACGAGATCGCAGACTTGTTCGATGCCGATCACCTTGAAAAGAGCATTAATTTCATCGGACCGGAGATTCAGATCGTGGGAAACGATAGCTATTTGGTTCAACGCATACGGGGTAGCATCAGTGAGACAGTCGTATAAGTTCTTCACCACGTCGACAGGCTGCACGCCAATATATCGGCCTTCTCCGAGCCTCCCTCGCGCAAGCAAATCCGCTGACTTGATTGTGTGCTTCTGAGTGAGCTTTGAGGGAAGCGCCGAATACGGTTTTTGCTTGGCAATGACAACCGCGAACTCCCCAACGAGGTTTTCGAGGAAGGTTTCAAGGGATGAGTAGAGCGCGACGATAAAGGCAGCGTAGTCGAAGCGACGTCTAATCAGCAAATATTGCCGAACGACAGAATCAGAATGACCCGCAAGCGCGGTATTCACGGGTAAGATTGATGCGACGAGGGAAGTCAGGTCACCAATTTGTTTGGTAAACTCATCAAGGCTTGAGCGCACAGTCAGTCTCCGTGGACATCATCGTGCTGGATCTTGGCAATTGCGTCAGCGAACGACTTACTTACGCACGCGTTCCTCGCTTGTGTATCAGCGAAGTTGGTCCGCCGGCCCGAGAAAAGGGCCTGGTTCTTGCGATACATACTGGTCAGTTCGTTCCGCAGCACCTCATTATGAGAAACAAGTTGTTGCCGATGCTTAACCACTACGTTACTGTTTGCCACAAACATAATCGGGTCATAAACTATCTTCGTCGGCCGGTGTGAAATTCCGATTGCACAGAAAGCGTCCGTACCGAGTGAATCCAATAGAAACTGCAACGTCGCCTCGAACATTGAGCGATAGGTGCCAAGAATTTCATCGGGGAATCGGTTGCCCTCGATTAGAAAACGGTCTAGGAACTCGGAGATCTTATTTAGTCCGGCCTTGAATGATTCGATCTGCCGGTACGCAAAAAAGCGAAGTACGAGTTCTACGTCCTCCATTTTTTCGAACATGCGTTTACCGGTTTTCGTTGACTGATCGTCCGCCCCCGCCTCTAGCTCCGCCCCATCGTCATCCTCTTCATCCTCTTCAGGCTTCGGGTCGAGCGGAATACCCCACATGCGCCGAAACGTCTCATTTTCAGAGAGCTTAAGGCATAGCTGGTTGAGAGGGCCATCGTAGACGGCGTTACGTGTCTCTTGGCTAGCCAGTTTGACGCCTCCGGAATTGAGCCTCTCGAAGACTATCTTTTTCAATATCGCAGCCTGCTCCTCTGTAGCAGCAGTTTCCTTCAAGAGAATAACTGACGATATATAGCGTCGGTCTATCCCGTCACGCACCTTCGACGGCAGCTCGGAGTACCTCCGACCGTCCAGGTCTGACCAATATTGCAATCCAGAGAGAGCGAATTGATCGGAGTAGAAATCGCTCAGCGCGGTCAGCCGCTGCCGGCCATCCATCACTTCGAACCTAGCTAAATCCCTTTCGTACAGAAATACCGGGGGAACGGGGACGTTCATGAGGAACGATTCTATAAGCCGAGATTTTCGCTCAATGCTCCAGCGATGACGACGTTGGTATTGGGGGTCAAGCTTGTAGCGAAGTTCCTTTTTTCCGGCGGTACCGTCGAGATCGACAGTCTCTCTAAGCATTGCGAGAATGCCGGCTAGCGAATACCGCGCGGACTCAGTAACGATCCGGACGTCGCCTTTTGCATACCGGCTGTTTAGTTCCTCGTCTGTCGACTTAGTCTTCGCCGCGTCATCGCTGAAGAAAACTCTTTCCTTCTTGAGAAGATGGTCCTCGTGCGGTTCCTGCTTGCTGTTCAACGCTGGTTTCCCTTTCTTGCCAGTCATATCCTCTGTCACTCCTGTCAAGCCAAACGACAGTAGACATCGTGTTCAGTGACACTCTTCCGGGGTGCGGCTTGAAATTGTCGCACCTGACGCCGTCCATTGTCCGCGTCGGGCGCGCGCTTTGCGGTACTTATTACCCAGCCGGAGTCAGCCAAGGATACCCGCAGAATATCCATGGGCTCCGCATTTCGATCGTGTATGCCACCGAAGCGGACAATGAGGCGAGCGTCTGGCGAAGAAATCTTAGCTACGTTTTTCCATACTCGTCCCATCTCGCTAGCAAAGTGTGTAGCACTGGAGTGCACTAGCTGAGTTGCGGGCTGTTTATAGTCGACGTAGTCGGGGCCTCCCAAAAACCAATGTCGCAGCCATTGGTCAGGTAAATAAGTACGCATTCCATAGTATGGAGGGGATGTCACAACCCAAGAGAACTGCGGCATGCCGTCAAATGTTTCTGGTTCTCGGCTATCTGCCAGTTTTATCATGCCATCCACGTTGAGGAGGGTCGCAGCTAGGTACCGGTCTGCGCGCACCCTGATAAGTTCTAGGACATCGACATCTTCCGGAAGCATGTGGTGCTCGGTCCAAAACTTCACTGCGTAGTTCGGTTTCGGCGCGAAGGTCCTAGGTGATTGGTTCGAGAAGTACGATGGATTGCCTCTCGGACGAGGACCGTGAAGCGCACCTAGAACAATGGCGCGAAGAAGGATTCGAGCAGAAGAAGAGCAGTCGGAGCACAGAGCCGCCCGAAGACGGCAGATCGCACGAAGTGTTTTCTCGTGATATGCGAGTTTCCAGAAAGCTCCGTTTGGAATTTCAGTAGTGGCTTCCTCGGCGTTCAAAATTTTCTGCGCGCTGGCGACAATTCGGGCAGGACTCGCATACACCAGTTTCGCCTTGGCGAGAGCTGCAGCAACGGGGCTGCTATCGACGCCAATCGAAGGCATACCAAGAAGTCGTGCTGCAAAGTTGGTCGTACCGCGCCCACAGAAAGGGTCAAGAACCCATTCAGTAGCGTTTCCGACTCGTTTGAGAGCCCTTAGCGGGAACTCCAGCGGGTACATCGTATAGTAAGGGCAGATGCCGTTAAGGGCGGTCACATGCATCGATAATCCTTACGCGTGCTCTTGCATGCGCGCTCCCCGCTCAAACGATTATTCAAGCAACCAGTTTATCAACGACATCCGCTCGCTTGCACAGCCAAGACCGTCTACGCCTAGGCCGCAAAACACGCAAATTGTAGACATCAGCGTGGCCGTTGATTTGATCGTGAGTAACGGCGCAGGCTTTACTAATCGCGCCCAGCGGGAACTTGACCCGCCGCGCAGGCTTCGGAAACGGCCTCAACGTTCAGAGATTTTGCAAAAACCGGCACACCTAACCTACACTGATCAACCGATTCGTGCTGATTGATGATCGGACGGACGATAGCGCCTCCCGGCGCGGATGATGTTGCCGTGCCGGCCAAAGTTCAAATTTCTACGTTTTCAAATGACCGTTAACAGGATGGGGGAAAGCTGGCGTGCTTGTTCTAGCTAGTTTTGATGTCGCTCCGCTGTTTTGCTTGAACTAATTCACGCGTTCAGGCTTAACGAGGCAGAGAGTTGGGGGCTAGCCACGTTTCCAGTAGGTGCACTTGATGGCAACAAGCGGAAAGAGCTTTCGTTTGACATCGACAGAGCGCTGCGACGCGGCATCCCGTGCGAAAATCTAGCGATGCAAGAAGAACACTTGTTGACGAGGGTTCAAGCCACATATTCAGTAGAACAAGCAGATCTCTACGAGGCTCAAGTCAGGCATGCAGGGTTGTTTTTCAGGCTACTCCAGGGATTTGGAGTGGTTCTGATTTGTGTGGGGTTGGGCAGCGTCGCATCGGGCGAGTACACTCAGACAGTCATCCCGGTGCTGCTGGGAAGCTTCTTCTTGCTTAGAATGCGACTGGCTGTGCGAGCTGCTTACAGGCGCGATTTCGTTCCAGCGGTGGAAACGACAATCACCGTATCGGATTCAGGCGTGCAATTTCAAAATGAGAAAGGCCATACTGATTTTGCGTGGAGCGCATTTGTGCGATACACGGAGACGAAGACCTTGTTCATGCTCTACGTCCAATCGCGAATCTTTCAAGTGGTGCCGAAGCGGGCATTTTCAGCGAACGAGTTGGGGTTTTTGCGAGAAGTGCTGCAGGGGAAGATTGGGACGACTTCAGTTGCAAGGAATGTAGGCTGGCCAGTCGCGGTGCTTGGTGTAATTACAATTCTGGCCTTCATCCTTGTCGTCTGGGCGGTGCATTCTATGAGAGCAACACATTAACTTGACAGCGGGCGGCTGCAAAGTTGCTGCAACAGACATTGAAAACGGCGGCGCGTTGCGCGCCAGAAAGTCTGCCCCTTTTCCGTTAGGTATAAGTAAGCTCGTTTGGCCAACTGCCAATACTTCACATGATATGGTTCAACAATTTACTGGCAGAATGGACTGATAGAAATGGCTAACGGCGGCTTTAGTGTATTTCGCGGAACGCTCAAACGGTTGGCGGTGGACGCCGAAGAAGAACCTGCGCGCGCAGCCGCCTTCCAATGGGCATTTCCAGGATTTCTAGACCCGCCGGATGAGCTAATTGTGCGCTCGGGAAATCCAACCAACACTTCTCCGCCCATACGAAGGCGGCGCTATTCGGGGGGCTCTTTGGTTTCGGCAAGGCCGCTACCCCGCGGACGATACGCGACTGTATGCGTGAATTCCGACGGTGACGACCATTGGTGTCTTTGTCAAGAGCTACGTTCCTATGCGGGTTCGGCACTGCGCCAAAAGATTTATGCCTATGACTTGGGAGAGTCGTCGGTGCGGCAGCGGTTTGAAGAGAGTGGCTGGCTCACTGGACGCAGGTTGGGGCTCCATTTCGTTGATCCGAATTGGGAGATCTACTCGCGCTATGCCTCCATTGGAGATAGCGCTTCGATCAACGCCCGGCAACCTGGGTTTTGGCGAACTTACTTGGACTATATTGTCGAGACTGTTGAGATAGACGATGTGGTGGATTTACGTTTACCCAAGAGCGCGGACTGGTTTTATCAGACGTTTCGAAAGGGGTTTGGCGAAGTCTGGAGGAAGCCGGCCGGGGAAAGCACGGTTCGATTTCAGGATATACTGCCCAGCCTGCTTTCCGCCGACCTAGGCGGGTCTTTGGTTACGGATGCGATTGGAGTTTGCCTGCGATCGCTGGGAGCGCAGGGACTGATTTATCCATCGGCACGCTGCGATCCGGAAACAGTTATAGATGGCGGTACTTTTCGATGGGCAACCGGCTTCAATTTCGTTGATTTTCGTGGAGTTGGGATGAGTGCCAGCGAATTGGGAGGTGTGCGGTTTGACGATCCCGACCCGTGGGATATCGGTTTCCGATGGCCCAATTTGCGCCTTGAGGTTGCCGAGCTTAGCGAAGACCGCACCTTAGCGGAGCAGTGGAAAGGCTCCTGGAGGGTATTGGGCCTGCGGCAAGCTCACGAACAATTTTGGGAAGCTGGAGGACTTTTGGGGGGTCGAGACATTGGCGAGTGGGAACAGCAAGAAACCGACATCAGGGGTGAGTTCGTCCGTGAATTGAATCGTAGGTTAAAAGAGGGCGCGGCTCCTACCGAGGAGTAAGCCGACGGCGGGAGGGCACTCTGGAAACTGTAACTACCTACAGCACTAATCTGGCAGTCTGAAGTTCTCGTTCTGCGCGAAGCAGGGACTCTTTCGTGAAGTGTTTGTCTCCCCAGCCTAAGTCCACCGTGCACGCAACGCTAATTGCTTCTTGCGGGCGAGAATCGCCACCCTTTCACGATAGCGATAGCTTGTTTGCCCCAAACAGGCTGGGTTGGCTTTTCTATTTGAAAATGAACAGGGTGACCGGTTTCATCAATATCAAACGAAATCGTCACCACGGCTGGCTCGGGCGGAAGATCAAGGTGGAGAACCCGGGCTAACTGCGCAGCCGTTTCGCCACGCGCCCCGGCGTAAGTCATGGTAAGAAGCGTCGAAACGCCGGCGGACGAAAAGCACAAGTTCCCCGCCTGCTTGTCTAGTCGCCTGTAAAGGTCTACGGCAAAGGTGTTGCCGTCTGCGACGAGTTTTCGTTCATCGTGCGATAGAGGGGTGAGTGGCTCCTCTGGAAGGCGCAGGGCCTCGGTGACCACGATCGGCGTGGGTGCGGGCGGCTGCTGCGTCTGACCGCTCATAAGGGCAAGGGCTTATTGGAGTAGGACACCGATTACTATGAACGGGCATCTCATGTCTTTAACTCTGATCGTAGCCTGCTTTGTGCATACGAACTGCAGTCACAGCCCGAACGCAGACGGATACCGAACGTCACCGCGAATTCCCTCCAGTGCGCCCTGGAAGAGTTCGAGCGCCATGAACGACTCGGGCGGAAACGGACTAACTAAGTGGCGCGCTTTATCAGCGGAGAAGCCGAAGCGAGGGTAGTAATTCTTGTGTCCGAGCACAATGACGATTCGCTCAGCTCGGGCCCGTAGTTCCTTCACTCCATGACGGACCAACTGACTGCCGACCTGACGGCGTTGATGTTCGGGTAGAACGGCCATGGGCGCTAATGAAATCGCCGCCACGGGCCCTTGCGACGTCTCAATTGTCATGCGACTGAACGAAATGTGACCGACGATTTGATTACCCACCTCTGCCACAAACGACGCCACGACGGCGCCCTCGAGCCGCAACCGTTCGATTAAGTCGGCTTCGTCGGAACGCCCGAAAGCGGCTTCATTGACGGTCCGGACTTGCTCTCGATCATACGGTTGCTCCGCCCTGACGAGTAACGGCGCTGCGGCTTCCATTCTCGATTACTTTTCGAGCGGGCAGCCAAAACACAGAACATATCCACTGTTATCCGTGATTTCGAAGGCGCGCAGCCCGTCGCTGGTGTTAGCCAGTTGCCGGCGCATGGGAGCGTTCCTGCCAACATACTCTTTGTAAAGCGCGTCGGGATCGGCTGTGTAGATGTACGCATCCCAAGCGGCCCATTCGTGACGGGAAGGGTTCGGTTGCGGATGAATATCCGGCGTAATGGCCTTAAACATCAACATCACTTGGTCTCGTCCGAGCATCGCCCAGAAATCGCCATGCTCATCGCCTCCCTTGTAGAGCACATGGAAGCCAAGCTGAGATTGATAGAACTGAAGAGTTTCGGCCAAGTTGTCAACGATGAAGAAAGGTGCAACACTATTCAACATTTTTCTTTTCTCCGCATGTTCGTAAGTAATCGCGTACTGCCTGCTGCCCGAAGTATTCTGCGGCGCCTATGGCCGTTGATTGATAGAGATCGTCCTTCAGCGTTAAGTCTGCACCACGCTCAACGAGCAGATTCACGACGGACATGCACCCGGACTGGGCTGCCATGTGAAGAGCCGTGATTCCTTGGCCGTGCGTTGCTCCGCCGAACGTGGCCTTTTGATTGATGTCGGCGCCATGGTCCAACAGCCATGCGACCGTTTCCACACGATTGCACACAGCCGCCCAAATAAGGGGGGTGCCTCGATACGGGTCGGCGTTTGGTCTCGCACCTGCTGTGACAAGCCGCTCTAGCACGGCCCAGCGATTACTCTTGCATGCCCACACAAGCGCTTCGTCCAGAACCTCCTGCGGATCTGGCGAAGGCTGCCAATCGGGGAAACCGCTATGCGGACGATAGAAGCCTCGTGCGGCGCAAGCTTCGGGAGTGAGCTCTCCATTGGGGTGGAAACATGTCTCGACCAATTCCGGTATGCCGAGCCCAGCCGCAACGCGAAGGTTGCCTGGAGCCAATGAGTGGCGACCCAGCAGATCTGCCACCTCGCGGTGTCCCCAAAACAGGGCGGCAATTAAGGGAGTGCCGCCGGCGCCATGGGCTTCCGCATCGAGATCGGCGCCTTTTTCGATCAGCAAGGCCGCTATCTCCGGCTTGTTGGTATAGGCGGCCGCGTGGAGAGGCGTCCAGCCGCGATCATTTCCTTCGCTCACGTCGGCACCTGCTTCGAGCAATGCTTCGATGGAAGACAGTCCTCATTTCCAATCCGGCTTGCCGGCGAAACTGACGGCGAGATTGAGCAGCGTGTTGCCCTTTGTGCCACGCTCGCC
>PMQB01000485.1 GCA_003169195.1 Bryobacterales bacterium | reverse complement strand
GCTTCATGATGGATTGCGATACCACCGGCATTGAGCCGGACCTTGCGCTTGTGAAGTACAAGAAGCTGGTCGGCGGCGGTGTCATCAAGATCGTCAACAACACCGTGCCGCAAGCGCTCATCAAACTCGGCTATACGCCTGAGCAGACCGAGAAGATCGTCGCCCACATCGATTCCACCGGAACCATTGAAGGCGCGCCCGAGCTCAAGCCTGAGCATCTGGCGGTGTTCGATTGCAGCTTCCGTCCGCAAAACGGTGTGCGTTCCATTCACTACATGGGCCACGTTCGCATGATGGCCGCCGTGCAGCCGTTCATCTCCGGCGCGATCTCGAAAACGATCAACATGCCCGAAGAATGCACAGCCGAAGACATCATGGACGCCTACATCGAAAGCTGGAAGCTCGGTATCAAAGCCGTGGCCATCTATCGCGACGGCTCCAAACGCATACAGCCTCTCAGCTCCGGCACCGGCAAGGGCGAGAAGAAGATGACCGCCCTCGGCGCGACTCCTGCTCCTGCGCCCCAGATCGTGGAGAAGGTGGTCTACCGCCCCGTCCGCCGCAAACTGCCCGACGAACGCCAGTCGCTCACCCACAAGTTTTCGATCGGCGGCCACGAAGGCTACATCACGGTGGGCATGTATGAGGACGGAACCCCGGGCGAAGTCTTCATCGCCATGGCCAAGGAAGGCTCCACCATTTCCGGACTCATGGATACGCTGGCGACTTCGATCAGCTATGGTCTCCAGTACGGCGTCCCGCTGAAGTTCTTTGTCGATAAATTCAGCCACGTTCGTTTTGAACCAAGTGGTTGGACTGGCAACCAACAGGTGCCGTATGCCAAGTCAATCATCGACTACATCTTCCGCTGGCTCGGTGCCCGGTTTTTAGGGATTACCGAGAACAACGAAGCTGGCGAAACGACAAAGCTCCGTCCCACCATCGTCGAACCACAGCAGGCTTTGCCGTTTGATGCGACTTCTGGTGATGCGCCGTTGTGCTCTGAGTGCGGAAGCATGATGACCCGCAACGGTTCTTGCTATAAGTGCGAGAACTGCGGTGGAACGAGCGGCTGTTCTTAACCATCCGATTGCGCAGTTGTGTCTGGGGAAAGATGTACAGAATGCGGACAAAGCAGTTTAGCCTCGCGATTAGATGCGCGGTCTTAGGGTCATTTGGATTCTGCGTCCTTTCGCAGAATCCAAATCCAATTCAAGTCCCGACATCCGTCAATGCGAATTTAATTCTGGATGCGGCAGGCTCCGAGCAACGAAAGTCTCTCGGGTCCATCTATCTAATAGCCTGTCCCGATGTCGGTAACAGTGCCTCGGTCGGTACGGACTTCCTTTTGGATAATGGGGTTATAGTCACCAATTCCCATGTGGTATCCACGTGCACTGAACAGACATTGTTTGGCATCAGCATTGCAAACCAGAAGATTACGTTTTCGCGCATAGTCAAAGACGCTGATCGCGATCTCGCGCTTTTGGTTCCGGTGGGCAAACTCAGCAACGGTTTGAAATTAAACGCTACAGATAGTCCCGAACCTGGCTTGTCTGTGACAACTTGGGGATATCCCTTTGCTTACAACGGAGTTTCGCCTTTGTTGAGCGTTGGCTATATCTCCGGTTTTCGGGAGGCGAAATCGGAAAGTGGCAGGAGCGTTAAGCACATTGTAATTAACGGCGCCTTCAACCATGGCAATTCTGGCGGTCCACTTTTGCTTTCCCGTGACAACGAAGTCATCGGTATAGTTGTACTGACTTACAACTTCTACCCTCCTGGCCTAAAAAAAATAATCGATCAACTCGCTACACAGCAGTCTGGTATGCAGTGGACAATGAATCTTCCGGGGGGAGGAACCAAGAACGTGAGCGAGACACAAATAACAGCGGCGATTCTTGATGAATTCTATCAAAAGACGCAGGTCATGATAGGTGAGGCGATAGCAGCCTCAGAGCTTGCGGCGATGATAAAGGAGCATGCTGCGGAGATACCCCCCGTGACCGCTCCGCCCCTAATCCGAGCGCATGTTGTTCGAAAGGGGTAGTCGGGACAAGGCACGCAAATACCATTCCAAATTAGGAAGGGTGCCTACCCATTGAGTAGCAAAACGCCGTAGCACTTTCGGACAAGGTGCATAGGCAAGCGGGACATGGCACTCAAATACCGATTCAAGCTTCAAATGGCTCGGAGTCGAACACCTATCGATTCTTCAGCAGCCTCTTTACATCGCGTTTCGCGTGAACAATACGCGCAACTCGAAGCGGCCTTGAGTCCTTGTAAATGATGAGGGGGAAAGTCGGGACAGGGCACTCAAACACCATTGAAAACGCATCCCCACCCATTCCGGCCCTTACCACCAGATATGCGAAACTCTAGTCATGAAACGTCCCTTTGCCGCAACGGTCTGGCGTGAAGGAAATTGGTACTTCTTTCAATGCCTCGAAGTCGATGTCGCCAGCCAAGGCGAAACCGAGGAGGAAGCCCTCGCCAACCCAAAAGAAGCCATGGAACTCCATCTCGCCCCCTCATGCGCCACTCGTCCCCCCCAGGTTCGAACGATCAAGGTTGAGGTTGGGGCGGCTTAAGCCTCAACCTTTTCGTGAGATCAAGCGCCGCCTTGAGTCTGTAGGTTTTGTAGAGACCACTCAAAAAGGAAGCTGCGTCAAGTTGTCCGAAGGCTCGGCGAAACTATCGATACCGCGATTGTGCCTAGGAAGTCCGAAGTCCCGGTTGCAAAACTCCGCAGTATTTTACGTCAAGCGCAGATCGAGCTGGAAGTTTGGGAGACATTAGCCTGAGGCCCGAGGTAAGCCCCGGTGAAACTCCGCAAGTATAGAACTCGTCCTCACAGAACGAATCGCAGCCAGCATCTACCTAATCCGAGGCCAAAAGGTGATGATCGATTCCGCGTTAGCCGCCCTCTATGAGGTGGAAACCAAGGCACTAAACCAAGCCGTCCGCCGGAATAGCGAGCGCTTTCCCGAAGATTTCATCTTTCCAGTTGTCGAAACAAGAGTTAGAAAATTGGAGATCACAAACTGTGACCTCCAATCCTGCCGCCAAAATGGGCTTGCGGTATCCGCCCTACGCCTTCACACAGAGCACGGTATTGCCATGCTGTCGTCCGTGCTCCGCAGCCCAAGAGCCGTAGCCGCCAACATCGCCATAGTCAGAACCTTCATCAAACTCCGTGAACTGCTTGCCACGCACGAAGAAATAGGTCACCGCCTCAATCAACTCGAGTGGCGAGAAACCGAACGCGACGGCAAGGTCGAATACGTCCTAGACCAGATCCAGCGCCTCATCCGGGAGCCGGAACCAGGGCCGAAACGCCGCATTGGATTTGCTGCGGATCGCGCCTCTCACTAGTGCCGGGCACCGCGGCAAGCTTCCCAAAAGCCTCATAGAGCTCTGTAGCAAACAGTGCGAACGAGAAATCCCACATATATACAATATGGCAAAATCATATATATGCCCACACCACTAACCTCCATCAGACTCGATACCAAATTGGCCGACGAAGCCGTTCGCGTTCTAAAGGCAAAAAACCGCACGGAAGCCGTTCATGTCGCATTACGCGAAGTAGTCGCGCTCGGCCAGTTCAAGAAACTGATGAAGAAGAATGCCGGCAAACTCCGCTTTGAAGCTTATGACAAGTAGCGCCGCCATTTTTGATAGCTCTATATTCATCGATCTGTTTCGACATGGCCGCCACCTCGACAGAATGGAGTCGTTTGTCGGTCTAATCCGTACCTCAGCCGTCGTCCTAGCCGAACTGCAGCGCGGCGCAACGAACGAACAGGAACGGCAGGTTCTTCACAGCCTGCGGAAGAACCATCCAGTTTGGGTTCCTACCGAGGGAAACTGGAGGGAATCTTCTGACCTTTTAAGACGAATGCGTCAAGACTACGGGTTCACGGTGGCCAAGCTTCGTGATCTTCATTTTGATGTATTGATCGCGCTGACGGCACGTTCCTTTGGCGCGCGACTTATCACATCAAACGCGACGGATTTTGAACGGATTAAACGCTATCGCAATTTCAATCTCGAACTATGGTGATGCTCCCGCGGAAGTTCTAAAAAGTCGATCACAAGAGCAACACATTTATTTTTGCCTCCTAACCCCCCGTAACTAAACCACTTATCAAAATCAACCCGCAAAACCGCATCCCGTCGCGCTTGACAGCATTCACAAAATGGAACCAGTTCAGCTCTAAACCGAGTCACCAGCCCGTCGCGGCTGTTCCATCTAAATTTCCTTTCAGGAGTAAGTCATGTCCGAACAAGTTCTGTCCGACGCCAAACTAGCGGCGAACCGGGAGAATGCTCAAAAATCGCGCGGCCCAGTCACCGATGCTGGCAAAGCCGCCATTCGTCTCAATGCTTATAAGACGGGGTTGACCGGCGTGACCGTCGTCTTCCCGGGCGACGACGTCGACCT
>PMQB01000301.1 GCA_003169195.1 Bryobacterales bacterium | reverse complement strand
ATCTCGACGAGAACGTCAAAACCTCCATCAGTGGCAAACTCATCTTACCCGGCCCAATCCCTGCGGGCCTTGGTATCTCTTTCCTCAACTCAGCAGTAGGCAAAACGTTCCATGCCAATGTCAACGCCGATGGAAGCTTCACCGTTGAACATCTCCCCGCAGGCCGTTATCTCATCGGACACTCCGAGGCCCCCCAAGTTTATTTCTCCCAAATAGACAGCAAAGGCGCTTCGTTCGTCAACGGCGAACTTGAAGTTGCCAAGGGTGCTCAGGTCGAACTCTCCGTTACTGCCGGAGTCGGCAGGACCGCTCTCGATGGCGTTGCCATAAAGGACAAAAAGCCTGTAGCGGGAGTGGCGGTTCTGTTGGTCCCGCCAGATCTCAACCACGGACGTCACGTCGTCGCGTACCAGAGCGACAGCGACGGCACCTTCACCTTCAGCGCCGTCCCCTTCGGCCATTACACTCTCGTCGCCATCGACAACGGCCGCAACTTACTCTTCAATGAACCCGGCGTCATCGCCCCGTACCTTGCCAAGGGCCTGCCCCTTACTGTGCCGCTGGCCAAAGACGGGCCAGTGGAAGTCGAGGTCCAAACCCGCAAATAGGCCGTGCAAACGTGAGCACGTTTGCAGTAGACTCACAGTGAAAGGATTTTTCCATGTCTGCTGACAACTTAGATCGCCGTCACTTCCTCAAACAAGCCGGCGGGATCGGTGCAGGCGCTGCCCTCGCCTCCAAAGCCCTGGCCAAAACTTCTGCCAAACTGAATCCGTCGCGCGTGATTGGGGCGAACGATCGCATCAACATCGGCCTGATTGGTTGCGGCGGCCGCGGTTCCTCCGACGCCAAGACCTTCACCCAATTCGCCGAAGCCAACAATAATGCTTGCCAGATTGTGGCGGTTTGCGACCCGTACGAAAAGCGCAAACGCAAACAGGCTGAGTTGTACAAAGCCAAGGGCTTCACGGATTATCGCGAAGTCATCAACATGCCGGACGTGGACGCGGTGATTGTGGCCACGCCTGATCATTGGCACGCGAAGATTGCGCTGGATGCGATGGGCCAGGGCAAAGACGTGTACATGGAAAAGCCCATGTGCCACACCTTGAAAGAAGTGGAAGATCTTATTTCCACAGTGCGCGAGAGCAAGCGCGTGGTGCAGGTGGGTTCGCAAACCACTTCGGCGGATCAATGGTGGAAAGCGAAGAAGGCGATTGCCGATGGAATGATCGGCAAAATGATTATGAGCCAGGGTTCGTATCACCGCAACTCGTTTGAGGGTGAATGGAACTATGACATCGACGCGGCGGCTGGGCCGAATGGCACGGGTGATGATCATATTGACTGGAACATGTGGCTGGGACCAGCGCCCAAGCGTCCTTATGATGCGGACCGGTTTTTCCGGTTTCGGAAGTATTGGGATTATTCGGGCGGCATCGCAACGGATTTGTTCTTCCACGTAGTGGCGCNNTGTAATTCGCAACATATCCCGGGATTGATTCGCGGACATGAAGGCACCATCATTATGGTGGAGCACGGGGAGTTCGAAGGGTCGACGCCGGATATTACCGTGAGGCCGCAGATTGTACGGTTGCCTAAGGGCGACGATGGTGTGCGCGCGCGCGGCGTTTTCCCCGATTACAAATACGGGAAAGACGAGATCAAAATTCCTGTGCAGCAGTATGACATGATGCAGGCCCATATTGGAAACTTCCTGCAGTGTATGCGCACTCGTGAGAAGCCACATTTAGATGTGGAGACGGCGGCGCATGCGCAGGTGTTGATTACCCTGGCGGTGGAATCGTATCGCGAAGGTAAGGTGCGGTATTGGGATGAGAAGAATTGGAAGACGAGCGATCGTCCGGTGAAGGCGTAGTTTCAAGGATAAGAACAATTAAAAAGGGGCGATCTTGGTTCGCCCCTTTTTCCTTTTTAGCGGCTAGCCACTTCCACCGGGCTTTCTTGCTCGATGTATTTAAGCAAGCCGGCCACTTCCTCGCGGTCGCGGTTGCTGCCGGCAATCTTGCGGGCTTGTTCGGCATACTGGCGGGCTTGGTTGCCTTGGTTGATTTCGACCAAGCAGTACGCCAGCGTGTAAGAAACCACATACGCATGTTCCGGTTTGACTTTGGCGATGCCTTGCAGCGTTTTTACAGCCAGATCGTATTTCTGGTTCTTAGCAGCGGCGAAGCCGAGTTCTAAGCGGGCACCGTAATGGTCGCCATCGGTGGCAATCACACGCTCCAGCAAATCAACCACTTCCGCTGTGGGCCCTTCCGCTTGCAGTTTCAAGTGCGCCAAGCGAAACCAGACTTCGGGGTTTTGGGAGTGGCGTTGCACCGCGCGTGCGAAATGATCTTGCGCATCCTTTTGCAAGCCGGACTGCATAGCTTGGAAGCCGAGAACTTCTTCCGCCCGGGGATCATCACCGTATTTGGCGGCCAGTGCGTTCAGTTTGCTGTTGGCGTCCTGCGCCATCTGCGGGTTGGTGGCCATGATTTCGGCGAGTGCGAATTCAACGCGCTTGCCGGCGTCGCCAACCTGTTCGGTTGCCAAGGAACCCGGTCTCACATCCATGTTCAGGCAGCGAACGTTCATCCGTTTGGAGCCGAGATAACCTTGCAGGTCTTGCCCAATCTGTTCCAAAGACTTGTGGTAGACCGCCAGCATCGCGCCGTCGGTGGAGGCACCATTCGAAACCGTGTTGAGAAACTTTTCGAAGCCCGCTTCGTATTCGGCGTCCAGTGCCAGCATATGCACCATCGCCCAGCTCTGGGCGTAGAACAACAGCATCTTGTCGTTTTGGCGGTAGTAGGGAGAATCGTGATCTACCGCAACCAGAGAATTCCAATCCATCCAGCGGTTGCGGCTGAGTGTGTCTTCGCGTCCGCTCGGGGCGGCGCCGATGACCACTTGATTACCGCGCGCTTCCACAGTTGAGTAGAAATCGGCAAGGCCTTCGTTCAACCAAATGGGCAACTTCAAGCCGGCGTGTTCCACAACGAAATGCGTATATTCATGCACAGCTACCGAGACATGTTCCGGCGCCAGATCACGCATTACGACAAAATCGCCTTCGCGGGTGCGTTGGTAGAAGGCGTAAGCGGCGGGGTTCAGGCGGTATACATCGTAGTCTTTGTTTGAGCCAATGGCCAAGATGCTCAGTTGGGGTGTGGCAGCGGGATTCGCCAGACCAGATTTTTCGAAGAAAACGCGGGCGCCTTCCAGACGGCCCAGGATGTCTGAGCTGCGATCTTCTTGAGCGCTCGTGTATATCGCAAAGTGAGAGGTCGCTTGACCCTGCCACGACTCCATCGAACGACCCGAGGAAAGTACTGGTACGCTCAAGCTCATGGCCAGGCAGGCGGTGGTTAGGAAGCTGGTTCTTTGTCTCACACCGCTCTATCGCGCTGTTTCCTAACGCTTTCAGGCGATTCCCAAGAGAAAAACTCAAAACAGTACTGCTTAAATAGGTGTATACTCAGTACTAGAAAATGGGCTACTTAAGCCTAAGAGCGTTGAAATTCGTGCCTACTTTAAAACATTTTTTTACGGGCAGCATTCTTTTAGCCTACTTACTGGTCGGTTCCGGCCCATACGTTACAAAAACGTCAAAATTTGACCCTCGGAAAGACACGATCGCGTTTGCTGCGACTCTGCCGCGCAAGATTTACAGATATTCCGTAGTGCCCGGCGGCGTGTACTCCCCAGAGGAACTGGCAGCGGCGCGCCGAACCGACCCTGTCGTAGCGGCCCATTTTGCCGATTTCGGGAAGAATACTTGGCTCACCACACTCAAAGAGGACATGTATGTTTATGTGTCGTACCGGGTGGGCAACCAGGTTTTGACGACAAAGAAAAAGCACAAGGTTTGTAAGGGCGAAGTAGTGATTACGGATGGCACTAACTACGCGCGAACGCGTTGCGCAAACCGGATCACAAAGGTGTTCAGACCCCCGGCATTAGCGTTCGATGAACCGACGCCACCCCAGTTCGATTACATTGATCCGCCGTCTTCGCCCGATGTGACGCCGACCGATCCGGTGTTGACGTCCACTAACTATGGGCTGCCGACGCCATCGGGTTACAACGCCCCGCAACCAGCGCAGACGGGGGCCAATCCTGGTCCGCCATCGCCGGGTAAGGCTTTCCAGGGCAGTGAGGTGATTTATCCTCAGTTTGCGCCTTTTGGAGCAGTTCCTCCGGGCTTTATTACGCCGCCGAACGTCATACCGGTGCCGCCGGTCGTCACGCCGGAACCCTCAGAGTGGCCACTAGCGTTTGCGATCTGCGCCTTTCTGCTGTTATCTGGTCGAACGCGCGGTTGGCTTAAGGGCGTTCGCGGTTAGCGGTCGAATTCGTCAAGGGCGTAAGACTTTATCATTCGAGTCAGAATTTCCGCATTCTGGGGATTGTTGACGGAACCAATGGAGCTAACGGTTTCGGCAAACCGGATAGGATCATCTTGATCACGGAACGCTCGGCGGAAGCGCGGTGTTTCTGATAGGAATCGCCCGTAATCGTCGGCCGAGTCGGCATAATCGCGGTACGCGCGAATCGCTGGCTTCACGCGCAGTCGTTTCCCTTCCACTACTTCAAACAAAGCGAAATTGCCGGGGTCGGTCTTTTGCACCTTTCCCTGCATGCCGAAATAGGCATTGTTTTTGACGTGCTTGCCCCAGCCGGTGGTCAGTCCGGATTGAGCCAGAACCATCGCGACGGGTATGCCCCAATCGCGCTTAACTTTGCGTGCGGCCGGCAACGCAAACTCAATAAAGGCTTCGACTTCAGGTGGACGGGCGGGAGCGGGATTGCCTTTGACTAAACCAATCACGGCGGCGGCGCGCCCGGCTGACTGCCCTGGCTGTTGCGAACCGCGCACCAGTGAGCGAATGGTGCGCTCCCCTGGATCAACCACGCCATCGGGCCNNATCCCGGAACCGTTCGCATTGAGCAACTTTTGCAGTAACAACACGTCAGACTTTATGTTTGGCTTGCCCGGACCTACGGACACCTTTAATTGGCTCAATCTCGAACCCTCCACAACCCGTTGAGTATAAAGACTCCACAGCATTTGTCAAGAGTACGGGTCAGTTGCCTTAGGCCTATTCCCGCGGAAAAGAGTGGCATACTGTCGTTGTACTCTATCGTGCAACTGCAAACAACGCGACCGCTTTTTGGATTCAGCTTGCTGGTGGCCGTTACTCTTTCGGCAGCCGAATCAGTGCATGTGCCTTTGACAGTAAGCCGCGGAGTTCCGTTGCGGGTGTATGTGACAAAACGGTTACCCATGCGCCGCCAGGAACCGGTGCAAGCGAAACTGATCGACCCCATCTATGCGTTCGACCGTATTGTGGTCCCTGCCGGAACGGCACTGCAAGGTCATGTGACGAAGCTGGACCCGGTATCGAAGATGACGCGCATCCAAGCAATCCTAAATGGAGATTTCACGCCGCTGCATTTTGCGCGGGTGGAGTTTACAACATTGATCATGCCGGATGGAAAGACGTTGCCCATTCATACCGCGGATTCGCAAGGTCTGCCCACTCTTTATTCAGCACCGAAGCCCGCAAAAAACAAGAAAGCGCAGACCAATAACGGCGGCGTTCTGGGCACAGCCAAGCAACAGGCGCAGCAACAGATTCAACAGCAGATCGCAAGCCGGACACGTGGCGTGATTGACGTGGTCCGAGGGCCCAACAAGAAGGAGCAGTTGGAGGATTTCCTGGTCAACAAGCTGCCGTATCATCCGCAGTGGTATCGGCGCAATACGCGCTTCGACGCAGTCTTATCAGAACCGTTAGATTTCGGTGTTGTGGATCTACCGTCTGACACGCTGAAGGCTGTAGGCTTGCCGGTGGGCGAATCTTGGGGACATATAAGGCTGCTGACTGCTTTGAGTTCGGCCAGTGCCGATGCAAAGACGCAAGTAGCAGGAGTGTTGTCGCAACCGGTGTTCTCGGCAGACCACCAACTCATTCTTCCCGAGGGAACACAGTTGACGGGACGCATACGGCAAGCACGCCCGGCGCGCTGGTTTCATCGTGGCGGGCAACTGCGGTTCACGTTCGATCGGGTGGATCCGCCGGCGTTCCTGGCCCGCGAACCAGTTTCCACGGAACGTGCGCCTGTCACGTTAGCAGCAGCGGAATCTGACCCGAACGCGCACGTTAAAGTAGACAAAGAAGGTGCCGCTAAGGCGACTGAATCCAAAACGCGGCTGCTGGCGCCGATGATCGCGTTGCTCGTAGCAAGCCGTGCCGCCGACAACGATGAAGGGCGCGCATCGGGCAGCGCGGGCAGTACCGCGAATTATGGCGGCCGGTCTCTGGGTGGATTCTCAGGATTTGGCTACCTGGGAACGGCGGCTTCGCAGGGGTCAAAGACACTGGGGGCGGCACTGGGTTACTACGGTTTGGCGTGGACCGTGTATTCCACCATCGTTTCGCGTGGCCGCGAGGTAGAGTTCAAGAAAGACAGCGCGATCGACGTGCGTTTCGGTGCCACCCCGAGGGTTGCGTCAAACAAATTCGTCGCACCCTAAGCCGCTCTTTTGCTGGTAGTTTTTCGCAACGTGGCGTGTCTGAGAACGTCTAAATGTAGGGGTTGGTCTACGAAAGTTTGCGCGTAATCGCACTATCATTGAGCCTGGTCTTCGCCTGTGCCGCGCAGGAATCGGCGGTTTTGCGAGTGATCGTTTTCGACTCGCAACACCATACAGTCAAGGGTGCGGTGGTGGAAGTGAGTGGAATCGCCACTCAAACAACCGGCGAGGACGGCATGGCCACGTTCGGCGCGCTGAAGGCTGCCGCTTACGAAGTCACCGTGACCAAGAAGGGATTTCAGTCTCTCGAAAAGGTCAACGTCGTGTTGGGTGTTGATCCGGTAAACCTGGAACTCACGCTGGTGCCGCAAATCAATCATCGCGAGGAAGTGAACGTACAGGCCACGGCCGAAAAACTCGACCCCGCTAGTGGCAACAAAGAAATACCGGCGAGTGTAGCCAAAGAATTGCCCAGCCGCCCGGCCACGGTGCGTGATGCCTTACCGCTCACACCGGGCATTTCGCGTTCACCCGAAGGTGGGCTCAACATTTCAGCCAGTGGCGAACAGCGCAGTGCGCTGATCGTGAACTCGACCGATGTCACCGATCCGGCCACCGGACAATTTGGCACAACGATCCCGGTGGACAGCGTTGAAACTCTCAGCGTCTTGCAGACTTCGTTTTTGGCCGAGTATGGGCGCTTCACGTCGGCGCTGGTTTCTGTAGAGACGCGCCGCGGCGGAGACAAGTGGAAAGCAGAACTGAATGACCCGCTGCCCGATTTCCGCATTCGCAGCTATCATTTGCGCGGCATTCGCGATGCCACGCCTCGCCTCAACTTCGAAGGGCCGCTGCTGAAGAACAAGCTGTTCTTCTCTGAAGGCTTTGAATATGAAGACCGCAAGACGGAGGTCATCACTCTGCCCTTCCCTAATAATCAACAAATCAAAGAAGGCCTTAATTCGTTTTCGCAGCTCGATTACATCCTGTCCCAAACGCACTTGGTGACCGCCACGTTTCACATCGCGCCCACCCAGTTGAAATCTGTAAATTTGAGCACCTTCAATCCGGAATCGGCGACACCTGATGCCAGCTTGCACGATTACACCGGAACCGTGGGCGATCATCTGACGCTGTTCCGCAGCGATCTTTTGGAAAACACTTTTTCCTATACGCGATTCGATGCCAGCGTTTGGGCTCATGGTCCGCAAGAGCTGCTCATCACCCCTTCGGGCAACCAGGGAAACTACTTTGCGCAACAGCAGCGTTACTCCGACCGGGTGAGCTTCGCTTCCACCTATTCGCTGCATGCGATGAACTTCGCAGGTGAACACCATGTAAAGGCAGGTGCTTATTTCGCACCCAGCTCCGAAAAGGGCCAGATCTCTGAGAACCCCTTCAGCATTGTGGATTCCGCGGGAACAATTCTGCAACATACCAGCTTTATCGGCGGCTCACCCGTGAAGCGGAGCGACGCGGAAATCGCCATGTTTGTGCAGGACCACTGGCTGATTACTCCGCAATTGGCGATGGATTTTGGCGTCCGTACCGAATCACAGGAGTTGACGGAAACGCTGCGGCTGGCCCCACGCGCAGGACTGGCGTGGACTCCATTTGCCCACCATGGCCCGGTGATTCGCGCCGGCGCTGGACTCTTTTATGACCGCGTGCCGCTGGATGTCTTCAGCTTTGCGCAGTATCCCGAACGCGTGATTAGCACCTTTAACGCGGCCGGCGACCTTATTAGAGGGCCGATTACCTATCTCAATGCGCTGGGAGTGGTTGATGCTAAGAATCGCTACTTATTTCACGAACTAGTGCCTGGAGATTTCTCTCCCCGCAGCACAACGTGGAGCGCACAGGCTGAGCAAACCGTCAATGCATGGTTGAAGATGAAGGTCTCGTATGTGCAGAATGTTTCAGCTGGCTTGGTGACGCTGCATTCTGTTGCTCCGGTACCCACAACTGTGTTCGGCACGCTGCTGCTCACGGGAGACGGCCAATCCCGTTATCGGCAATGGGAGGTATCAGGACGACTAAGGCTCGCTTCCGAGAAACGTCAACTTTTCTTTTCGTATGTAAAAAGCCATGCACTCGGAGACTTAAACGACTTCAGCAGATATCTGGGCAGCTTCCCGAATCCTGTCATCCGGGGCAATCAATATGCGACCCTGCCGGGTGATTTGCCCAATCGATTTCTGATTTGGGGTTTGGTGAATCTGCCGTGGAAATTTCGCATTGCTCCTATCTTTGAATGGCGCAATGGCTTTCCCTATTCCATCACCAATGCCGCGCAACAGTACGTAGGAACTCCTTACAGCCAGCGCTTTCCCGATTTCCTTTCGCTCGACGCGCGCATCTCTAAAGATTTCAAGGTAAACAACAAATACAGTGTGCGGCTTTCTGTCAGTGCCAATAACTCGACCAATCACTTTAACCCGGATTCGGTTTACGCGGACACCGATGCGCTGCTCTATGGTCAATTCCTGGGACAACACAAACGCCGTTTTATGGCGGATTTTGATTTCCTCTTCTGACGGGGATTAAGACGCGGGTTAAATAGTGGAACGATCGCCGGATGCCGACATCCAACTCTGTGTTAGCTCCCGTTATGCGTCCTTCTCTCGTGAAATTACCTATACTCGCGCTTAGTTTGCATTTGTTTGGCAGTTTCTTACTCGGCCAAAACGCGATGCCCACGCCTCCCACCAGCGAGGATTCGGTAACTATGCCGGGAACCCTGAGCACTACCCCACCGGAGAGCAAGCGGATTCTCGGAATCATTCCGAATTTCCGAACGTCCGCGAGTCTCCATCCATATGTACCGATTTCAACCGAGAAGAAATTTAAGCTAGCGAGCCAAGACGCGTTTGACCGCGGCACCATTGCCTTAGCGCTGTTGTTTGGCGGCGAAGCGGAACTCACCAATGCCAACCCGTCGTTTGGACATGGTGGTGCCGCCTTCGGCCGATACTTTGGCACTGCCTATGGCGATTACTTCATCGGCGACTTCATGACGGAAGGAATTTTTCCAACGTTGTTGCATCAAGACCCACGGTACTTTCGCAAAGGCTCGGGATCAACCCGATCTCGCTTGTTCTATGCCTTGGGCCAGATCGTGTTGACTCATAACGATCGGGGCGAGACTGCGTTTAACTATTCCGAAATTTTGGGCAATTCCACGGCCGTCGCGATTTCCCAATCCTATTATCCAGACAATCGGGACGCATCAGACGCTGTCGTAAAGCTTGTAAATCAACTGGGCGTGGATGCGGCTTCCAATGTCCTCAAAGAATTTTGGCCGGAGATCCAGCGCAAGTTTTCGCGGAGGCACTAACGCTTTCGTGCTGGTGTCACGACGCCAACTTGCGCGCCAGTTCTTCCTCGTATTCGGCCTTTCGCCTGGCCCATTCGGCAACGCGCGCGTCTTTATGCTTCTTCCCATCTTCACGTGAATCGAAGAAGGAGTGATCGCGCTGAGATCGATCTAAAATTTCGAAGCGGCCATCGTCTTTTTGAAACACCAACTCGCTGCTGTTTTCCGCTACCACCGTGGCCATATAGGGTTCGCGGAAATCGCCGCCCCACCAAATACACAGTTTGCGGCCCACCAGGCTTTCCGCCTGCCGCTGTCTCCGCCGTTCCACTTCTTCATGGGAAGGCTTGTCGACAATGATCTCCCGGTATTTCAGTGCGGGCTCCCTGCGATTTTCAATTTCAGTGATCTTGCTGACTTTGCCATCAATGAAGACGCAGAGATACTTGAGAGACTGCGCGTCTTCCCCGTGCCTTGTATAAATGCCTGGGCCTCTGGCAACGATGTTGTTGGTGTAGAAATTGATGCTGCCGGTGAAGTGCTCTTTACCTTCCAGGATTCCTTCTTTGCTGATGGTGAAGGTCTCCAACAGACAATCGAGGTCTTTGGTTTGAAATTCAAGTTCGGCTGCGTTAGCGGGCGGATCGCCCGGCAATGGATATTCGCACCGAACGCTGTCGAACATGCCCATATTGATCCTGGTCTCCGAAGTGGAAGAAAAATCTCAACTTGCGCCCAAAGGATGGATAAATCCTGGTAGTGTGTGAACGCTTCGTCAGTGCCGATGATCGTTCATACCCTCAGCTTGTACTTGGGATATTAGGATTCGGTCAAACGGGGAGAACGACAAGATGGCGTCCTGAAGCCGCGACCAGGCGTTTAATATCGTGCTCGCAACCCGTGAGAATCAACGCTTTGAGCGGCAGGGCTGTGGTTACCAGAACAGCGTCGACGACGTCCGCAGTTTTCGTCTTGCCCAGCAGTCGTCCTGCCTCATGCGCCTCGCTCTCGCCAAGAGGAACAACGGCGCATCCGGTCAGAAAGCGCCGGAGCTGCACCTGTTTTGGTGAACGACTGACCTGCGCGACGACCGGCGCAGGAACCAACGGAAGAACGCCAAACTCCAAACGCGCTTTGTGTTCTGCCCAGATACGCCGCTCGTTCCGGTCCGCCGCCACAAGAACCGCAGCATCGTAGACAACACTCTTCATGCCAAGCGCCGGACAGCTCGCGAAGTCCGCAGTTGCGCTTGCACACGCCGGCGAGCTTCTTCCATCTCTTCCGCGGTAAAAACTCCGTGCTGTTTCTCCCACCCGGCGACGGCCGCTAAACCCGCCCTCCGCTGCAGCGCTTCCCGGGCCGCCCGGGTCATCCACGCCGAGATGCTCACTTTGTCGCGGGTGGCGGCGGCCACAATCTTTTCGTAAACATCAGGGTCGACAGTGATCGCAAGCTTCGGTGACGGGTTTCCGCGCGGCATATAAAGTATCCTACCGCAGTAGGAGACCAAGAAGGAACACCTTGTGCTGTCGATCAAGCCTCTACATCACGTGCGGACACTCAACTTGGATACCGTCACCCCAGTCCCCTTTTAAATTGAGACAATGAGGTCTCCGGCATATGTGGATCGTAAAAATCGCTCTTTCCAGGCCATATACCTTCATTGTCCTGGCCATACTGATCCTGATTGCCGCGCCTGTCGTGATCGTCAATACGCCCACGGACATCTTTCCCAACATCAACATTCCGGTGGTGTCGGTGGCATGGAGCTATACAGGATTGAACCCGGAGGAGTTGGAGGGGCGCGTCACTACTCCATTTGAGAAGTCGCTGACCGTCTTAGTGGATAACATTCAGCACATTGAATCCACCACTGTGTTTGGACAGGTAGTAGTCAAGCTTTATCTGCAGCCAACAGCCAGTCTGGATACCGCGAACTCCCAGGTTTCGGCTGCGTCTGAGTTTCAGCTTCGCAGTTTGCCGCCCGGTATTCTGCCGCCGCAGATCATCAATTTTTCCGCGTCGAGCGTACCGATCCTGCAGCTCGGCCTTTCGGGACAAGGGCTTTCGGAACAACAGCTGAATGATCTTGGATTGAACTTTGTGCGGCCGGCCTTGGTGACGGTTCCGGGCGCGGTCATTCCTAATGTGTATGGCGGACGGCAGCGTTCGATCATGGTCAATCTGGATCCAAAGCGGCTGCAGGCGCAGGGCATTGCGCCGACCGAGGTTCTGAACGCGTTGGGGTTGCAGAACGTGGTCCAGCCGGGGGGCACCGCCAAAATCGGCAACGATGAATATGACATCCATTTGAATTCCGCTCCGGTGACCATTGCAGGATTGCGAGATCTTCCGGTAAAGCAGTCGCCCAACGGAGTCATTGTTTATCTGCATGATGTGGCCAGCGTCAGCGACGGCAGCATCCCCCAGACAAACATTGTCCGGCAGGATGGCAGTCGCGGTGTGCTGGTGACAGTGTTGAAGTCGGGCACGGCTTCGACCCTTTCTGTTGTCAACGACATTCTGAATATTCTGCCGCAAGTGAAGCTGACCTTGCCCCCTTCGCTGCAGATTACACCTATCGGGAATCAGGCAACGTTTGTGCGCGGTTCGGTGGTGGGCGTGATCCGCGAAGCGGTGATTGCCGCTGTGTTGACGGGCCTGATGATACTGCTCTTCCTGGGCAGCTGGCGGAGCACCATCATCATCGCGATTTCCATACCGTTGTCCATTCTGAGCTCAGTGATTGTGCTGGGCCTGCTGGGGCAAACGATCAACATCATGACCCTGAGCGGACTGGCACTGGCGGTCGGAATTCTGGTAGATGATGCCACGGTCACCATTGAGAATATTGAGCGCTATCTGGAAGAAGGCGCCGAATTGAAAGAGGGCATTCTGCAGGGTGCAGCCCAGATTGCCACGCCCGCACTGGTTTCCACGCTTTGCATCTGCATCGTTTTTCTGCCAATGTTTTTTCTGTCGGGCGTGGCCAGGTATCTGTTTGTCCCGCTAGCCGAGGCGGTTGTTTTTGCCATGTTGGCATCCTATATTTTGTCGCGCACGCTGGTGCCAACGCTGGCCATGTACCTACTGGAGCGGCATGACCATCACGCGCAAAAATCGAGGAACCTCCTGGCGCGTTTTCAGCGCGGCTTCGAGCGCGGATTTGAGAAGGTGCGCGCCGCTTATCAGGACCTGTTGGGACGGCTGATTGAAGCACGTTTCCTTTTTGTCCCCCTATTTGTCCTGCTGTGTTTTTCAGGTTTCCTGCTGATCCCGTACCTGGGGCAGAACTTCTTCCCCAGCACGGACAACGGATCTTTCACTCTGCACATGCGGGTGAAGGCCGGAACACGCATTGAAGAGACCGCCAAGCTGTGCGATGAAGTGGAGCAGCACATTCGCAAGGTTGTGCCGGCCGCGCAGATGGACAATATTCTGGACAACATCGGGCTACCTTACAGCACTCTGAATTTTCAGCATGCGACATCGGGACTCATTGGGGCAGGTGATGCGGACATTCTGGTATCGCTGAAAGAAAACCACAGTCCGACGGCCGATTATGTACGGACGCTGCGTAGCGAATTGCCGCGCGAGTTTCCGGGCACGATCTTTTACTTTTTACCATCCGACATCGTGACGCAGATTCTGAATTTCGGGCTGCCTTCACCGATTGACGTGCAGATCGACGGGCCGAATCTCACCGGCAACCGGATTGTGCTGAACAAGATTCTGAGCGCGATGCAGCAGGTGCCGGGACTGGTGGACTTGCGGGTGCAGCAGCCGGACAATTATCCGGTGCTGGATCTGGCGGTGGACCGCACAAAGGCCGCGCAGGGCGGCTACACGGAGCGCGACGTAGGCAGCAGCGTGCTCAATATTCTGAGCGGGAGCACGCAGCTGTCGCCGCAGTTTTACCTCAATCCACAGAATGGAGTGACGTACAACATCGTCGCCCAGACGCCGCAGTACGAAATCACTTCGCTTTCAGACTTGCGCAATATTCCGATTGCTTCAGTCTCCGCGAAACGGCCGGAAATTGTAGCGGATGTCGCGGACATCAAGAGGTCTACCGAGATGCAGGTGGTGACGCATTACAACATCCGCCGCACGCTGGATATTTATGGCAATGTGCAGGACCGGGATCTGGGCGCGGTGGCCAAGCAGATAGACGAAATAGTCAAACGAAACACGCCCGCTTTGCCGCGCGGGAGCTTCATTCATGTGCGCGGTCAGATTGAGACAATGCGGTCGTCGTACATCGGCCTCCTCTCGGGTTTAGCTTTTGCCATTGTGCTGGTTTACCTTTTGATTGTGGTGAATTTTCAGTCTTGGCTGGATCCGTTCATTATCATCACGGCTCTCCCTGGAGCGCTGGCGGGGATTGTGCTCCTGCTATTTGTTACGGGCACAACGCTGTCGGTTCCGGCGCTGATGGGCGCGATTATGTGCATGGGCGTGGCGACGGCCAATAGCATCCTCGTTGTGTCGTTTGCGAAAGAGAGATTTGAGGAGCACGGAGATGGCGTGATGGCCGCGCTGGAATCGGGCGCAACCAGGTTCCGGCCGGTGATGATGACGGCGCTGGCGATGATCATCGGCATGATTCCGATGGCGCTCGGCGCGGGCGAGGGTGGCGAGGAGAACGCTCCGCTGGGACGCGCGGTGATCGGCGGCCTGTGCGTGGCTACCATTGCCACGCTGATTTTTGTGCCGGCGGTTTTTGGGCTGCTGCATGGCCGCCGCAAAGATCCGGCCGGCCCGGTGAAAGTTCAAGGAGAGACGGTAAATGCCCGAGCTTGAAAAAACTGATCTGGAGAACGCCAGAGAAACGCATCTTGACGACGACCGGCGTGACCGGGCTGAGGCGCCGATGATCGCGAGGCCGAAGCGTGGCTTGCCGGGGATTGTCTGGCTTGGACTTGTGGCCATTGCTGCAGTCATTGCAGGCGTGGTGGTGATGGGCATTCTGTCGCGCGCGGCGGCTGAGAAGAAATTGGCAGACACGGCGAAGGCGGCGGCGATTCCCACGGTTACCGTAACTCATCCGTATGCGGCACAGCTTTCCCCGGAACTCTCCCTCCCGGGCAATGCGCAGGCCTATGTGGAGACGCCCATTTATTCGCGGACGGACGGATATTTGAAGAGCTGGTATTTCGACATCGGCGCGCACGTTAAGGCCGGGCAACTCATGGCAGTGATTGAGACACCCGAACTGGACGAGCAATTGCAAGTGGCGCAGGCACAGCTGAAAAGTAGCCAGGCGAATCTGGATTTGGCCAACATTACTTCCGTGCGCTATCAGAATTTGTTGAAGAGTAATTCCGTTTCGAAGCAGGAGACGGACCAGGCGCTGAGCGATGCGAAGGCGAAACAGGCTGCGGTGGAGGCTTCGAACGCAGCGGTACGGCGGTTGCAGCAGCTGCAATCGTTTGAGCGGGTTTATGCGCCTTTCGATGGCATTGTGACCGAGCGTAATACGGATGTAGGGCAATTGATTCAGGGCGGGTCTTCGCCACATTCGCTATTCCATTTGGCCGCCATTGGTACGATTCGCGTGTTCGTGCCGGTGCCGGAGGCCTACGCGGCGGCGGTGCGCGATGGCGGCACGACCACGTTGACAATGGATGAGTATCCGGGGCGTGTATTTACCGGGAAGATTGCCCGTAATTCAAGCACCATTGACCCGTCGAGCCGAACCCTAAACGTGGAAGTGGATATGGAGAATCCGAAGGCGGAGATTTTACCGGGTGCTTATGTGTTTGTGCATTTCAAGGTTCCCGACCAGATTGAGGGACTGACGCTGCCATCAAATGCCTTGATTTTCCGCAGCGCGGGTTTGCAGGTGGGCGTAGTGCGCAATGGACGGGTAGTGCTGGTGCCGGTGACTATTTCGAATGACAGCGGAGCGTTGATCGAGATTTCTTCGGGACTGACGACAAGCGATCTAGTAGTGCTAGATCCGTCGGATTCGCTAAGCACGGGTCAACAAGTGTATGTGAAAGAAATGAAGAACACGGGAGCGAAATAGTGGGGCGCGGGTTCAAAGGCATTGCCGCCCCGGTCTTAGCGATGATCTTTGTGACGAGCGGTTGTATGGTGGGGCCAAAGTATGTTCCGCCAACCGTGCCGATGGCGAAGGCTCCCGATGCTTATAAGGAGTTGGACCCAAGCTGGAAGCCCGCGGCTCCGGCCGATATGGAGTTGAAGGGCGACTGGTGGACGCTTTTCAATGAGCCCGTGTTGAATGAACTGGAGCCGAAGGTAGCCCTTGCAAACCAGAGTCTGAAAGCATCGGAGGCACGGTTCCGCGAAGCGCGCGCGCAGATTCGGATCAACCGCGCGAACCTTTACCCAACAATAGGGACGGCCCCTTCCACAGTGGGTGAACGCTACGCAGCGGACCGGCCTTACTTCAATGCGGCATCGGCAAATAAAGGCGAGGCGGACCTGCAACTACCGCTGGACTTCAACTACGAAATTGATTTATGGGGGCGCGTGCGGCGCACCATTAATGCAGCCAAAGAAGAAACGCAAGCCAGCGCCGCCGATCTGGCCACCGCGAAGTTAAGCCTGCAAACCGAACTGGCAATCGATTACTTTGAACTGCGCAGCGCGGACGCGCAGAAGAAATTGCTGTCGGATACCGTTACCGATTATCGGGAAGCGCTGCGAATTACAACCAACCGCTTTGAAGGCGGAATCAGCGCGATTTCAGATGTCTATCAGGCGCAGACTCAGCTGCAGGCGGCTTTGGTGGCGGAGTCGGATGTCACGGTGGCAAGGGACGAGTACGAGCATGCAATCGCAATACTGATTGGCCAGCCACCCGCGAGTTTCTCGTTGGCCGAAGCGCCCTTGCATGCGCAGCCACCCATAATTCCCACCGGCCTGCCTTCGGCACTGCTAGAACGGAGACCCGACATTGCGGCAGCCGAACGGCGCGCGAATGAGGCGAATGAACGAATCGGCATCGCGCGTGCGGCGTTTTTCCCTTCGCTGTCGCTGAATGCGGCCGTGGGATTTGAGAGCACGTCGATCAAGAGCTTGTTTAACGCTTCTAATTTTGTGTATGCGTTGGGGCCGACCCTCTCGCAGACTTTTTTTGACGCGGGTCGGCGGGCGGCGATTTCCCAGCAGGCGTACGCCAGCTTTGATGAGGCTTCGGCGAATTTTCGGCAGACGAGTCTTGATGCCTATCAGCAAGTGGAGGATAACTTGACCGTGCTGCGAGTGTTGTCACAAGAATCCATTCAGCAACATCAGGCCACCGTAGCGGCACGCGGTGCACAGGAAATCTTTAATAACCGGTATGTAGGCGGGATTGACACGTATTTGCAGGTGGTAACGGCGCAGAATACTGCGCTGGCGAATGAGCGAAATGAGATTGATATTCTGCGGCGGCGGATGGATTCCAGCGTGCTCCTGATTAAGGCGCTAGGCGGGGGGTGGAGCAGGGCTCAGCTTCCGCAGTATTGATAGACTCATCCGCTTATTTTGTTTCTTCCGTCCGCTAAATAGGACGAGACCATTCCCCGTTGGCAACTGGCCTACCGATCGTCCCGCAGTAGAGATCCGAAAAGATTGGTATTATCCGGACTAATGGAGCTTGGCAGTGATTGAGTTTAAACAAGGCGACATCCTGAAGGCAGACGCGGAAGCACTCGTCAACACGGTCAACTGCGTAGGTGTGATGGGCCGTGCTGTTGCCCTTCAGTTACGCGCGGTCAAGCTGCGGACTCAGCAGAGATTATGTCGAAGGTGTTTTCCTGGAATGACCGTAAACGGCAATTCACCGAGCGACAGATTTTGCTTGCCCGCGACATGCTAGCCAGGAAGGGATGGATAACGAATTCCGACTCTCCGTCTTAGCACGGAANNTTTTCAATCACATACAGCCAAAAAATCCCTCCAGCGTTCGCCGCCTTCCGTAAATTGAAATTGTTCAGGTCTCGCCCTAACAAGCAAAACCCGACAAAAATTCAATTTCAGCAGTAAGTAAAAAGGTAAACATATGGCAACCCCCGCACAAATTCTGGCCAATGCGCAGAACGCACAAAAATCGGCCGGCGCCCAGACGGCCGCTGGCAAACAAGCATCTTCCCAGAACCGAACCACCCACGGTTTGGCCGCTGATCCAAACCTCCACAGCAACTCAACAATGTATTTCCTTGAGGACGAAAGTATCGAAAAATGGAACGCCCTGTTCCACCGCCTCTTCGCCGAACACAAACCGCAAACGGAAACCGAAGTAATCCTCGTCCGCCGCATGGCGCAACACGATTGGCTGCGCGCTCGGGCTCTCCGTCTGCAGAACTCCTGTATGCCGGATGAAGACTATCACATGATGGCCACCCAACACTTCGCGCTCTACCTGCGCTACCAAACCACTCACGAACGTGCCTTCTACAAGGCCCTCACCGAGCTCCAAAAGCTAAGAAACGAAAGGGCTAAAGAGCAAATTGGGTTCGAATCGCAAAAGCGCGCGCAAGCCGCCGAAATTCGCGCCGAAAAAGCGCTCAATCTCCGAATTCAGGAGTTCCAAATCAAGAAATTACGCTTCGAACGCTCGGCCAAGCCGCAACAGACGACCGCCGCACCCGTTTCGCAGCCCGAATCGAGTACGGGCGACCAGAAAATGGCCGCTTAACCGCCTCGAACATCGCAAGCAGGGCAAGCAACACACCCGAAGTGTGCCTTGCATGCAGCACCAAAATGTGTAATTATTCAGAGTAGTGAATAAAAATTCAGAGGAGCCCACGCATGGCTGCTGCCCCTAGTCAAGCACCCACACCCGCGCCTGTTCGCATGGCTACGTTCCGTCAGGATCTCGATCTATCGGTCGAACAATTGAACGCCGTTCTCGACCTCACGAAAGAGGTCAAGCAGTCGCGCACGCGTTTTTCGGCCGCGCTGAAGGGCAAGTACGCCGCGCTCCTTTTCGAAAAGCCGTCGCTCCGCACGCGCATGACGTTCGAACTCGCCATGAAGCAATTGGGCGGCGATGTTGTGACGCAAATGGGCTTGATTGGCGACCGTGAGCCGCTCAAAGATGTGGCGCGCAATCTGGGACGCTGGACCGATGTAATCGTCGCCCGTACCTTCACGCAACAAACGGTAGACGAACTGGCGCACTGGTCGGGCCTGCCGGTGGTGAATGCGCTCACGGATATGTATCATCCATGCCAAGCGTTAGCCGACATGGTAACGCTGCGAGAAAAATTTGGGCGTTTGCGTGGCTTGAAGCTGGCCTATGTGGGCGACGGCAACAACGTCGCGCATTCGCTGATGCTCTGCTGCGCGCGCTTAGGCATGAACATGTCGGTAGCCACGCCGCTGGGTTACGCGCCGAAGACTTCTGTCATCGCACAAGCAATTGAATTTTCGCGCATCTCCGGCGCCCGCATCGAAGTGATGACCGATCCGGTGGACGCCGTTCAGAATGCGCAAGCCATCTACACCGATGTCTGGACCAGCATGGGGCAGGAATCCGAAGCAGAGGAGCGCAAGAAACTTTTCGCTCCGTATCAAGTGAATGAATTGCTGCTTTCTCTGGCACGTCCCGATACGCTCTTTATGCATTGCCTGCCGGCCAAACGCGGCCAGGAAGTGACCGATGCCGTCATGGAATCTCCGCAGTCTGTCGCTTTTGACCAGGCCGAAAACCGGCTGCATGTGCAAAAGGCCATTCTGCTGATGTTGCTTCAATAACAAGCGAAGCAACGCATCAAATTTTGATTCTCGAAAGTGGCTACCCTACTGCCACGTCTAAACGAATTTTGAACTAAGGAAAGAATGAACAAAGTGACTGCAAAGAAAGTTGCGCTTGCCTACTCGGGCGGCCTCGATACCTCCATCATCATTCCGTGGTTGAAGGAGCACTATAACTGCGAGATCGTTGCCGTGTGCGGCGATATTGGCCAGGGTGGCGAAGAGTTAGACGGGCTCAAAGAAAAGGCCATCAAAACCGGTGCCTCCGAAGTGCATGTGGAAGACATGCGCGAAGAGTTTGTCACAGAATATTTGTGGAAGATGGTTCGCTCGGGTGCTGTTTATGAGCACAAGTATTTGCTGGGCACATCCATCGCGCGGCCGCTGCTGGCTAAGCGGCAGGCGGAAGTGGCACTCCGCACTGGATGCGACGCGCTGGCGCACGGCTGTACCGGCAAAGGCAACGACCAAGTTCGCTTTGAACTGACTTACAAGGCGATTGCGCCGCACCTGAACGTGATTGCTCCATGGCGTGAATGGGACATCATTTCGCGCGAAGACGCCATTGAATACGCGCGCAAACACAATGTGCCGATTGCGCAATCCACCACCAAGATCTACAGCCGCGATCGCAACATCTGGCATATCTCCCACGAAGGCGGCGAATTGGAAGACCCGGCCAATGCGGCTCCCGATCATATTTGGATGCTCTCGAAGAGCCCTGCCGACGCGCCCAACAAGCCGGCCGACGTAACCATTGGCTTCGAACATGGTGTGCCGGTTTCGCTGAACGGCCAGCACCAACTCACCGGTGTCGCGCTGCTCGAACAATTGAACGAACTGGGCGGCGAGCACGGCATTGGCCGCATTGATTTGGTTGAGAATCGCTTCGTCGGGATGAAATCGCGCGGCTGCTATGAAACACCGGGCGGCGCAATTCTGATGGCGGCGGTGCGCGAACTCGAAGCGTTGACGCTCGACCGCAGCATGCTCCATTACAAACAAAAGCTCGCACTCGATTACGCTGAGATGGTTTATAACGGCTTGTGGTTTACGCCGCTGCGCGAATCATTGGACGCCTTCTTTGCGGAAGTTTCCAAACCGGTCACTGGCGATATTACGCTGCGGCTCTACAAGGGCAACATCGAACCCATCAGCCGGAAGAGCCCGAATTCGCTTTACAATCTGGACATCGCCAGCTTCACCATGGGCGCAAACTATGACCAGAAAGATGCGCTCGGCTTCATCAACCTGATTGGCTTGCCTATCAAGGTGCAGGCCTTGTTGAAGAAATAACGCCATGGCACTCTGGGGTGGACGCTTTGAAACCGGACCGTCGGCGGTCTTCGAACAATTCTCAGGATCGCTGCATTTTGACGGCAAGCTAATCTTTGCAGACGTACAGGGTTCGCAAGCGTTCGCCCGGGCCTTGGAACGAACGGGCATTCTGACACAGGCCGAGTGCGATCAAATTGTGGCGGCGTTTGATTCCATTGCGCATGAAGCGCTCCACCCGGAGTATCTACGTGGCGCAACGGATGAAGACATTCATACCTTCGTGATTCGGCAGTTACGAGCGAAGGTGGGCGCGCCGGCGGATAAGATCCACACGGGGCGCAGCCGCAATGAACAGGTTTCCCTCGACGTGCGTTTGTATTTGCGCGCTTCGGCAGAAACGATTCTGGAGCAGTTAACGCAACTGATGGCGGCGTTACTCACGCTCGCCGAAAAGTATCCAGATGCCGTGATTCCGGGCTATACCCATTTACGGCGAGCACAGGCCGTCCTGTGGCCGCATTATCTGCTGGCTTACTTTGAAATGTTGGCGCGTGATTTCGAACGGATGGAGCAGACCCACGCGCGCATAAACGTTATGCCGCTGGGTTCGGGCGCGCTGGCGGGCAGCGGATTTCCGTTTGACCGCAACGCCATTGCGGACGATCTGAGCTTTCCGGCCGTGACGCGCAACTCCATGGATGTTTCGGGTGACCGCGACTTCGCTCTCGATTTCCTCTATGCCTCAAGCATGATTATGCTCCACTTGAGCCGGCTCGCGGAAGATTGGATTCTCTATTCGAGTGAAGAGTTCGAATGGATATCTTTGAGCGACGGTGTGACGAGTGGCTCAAGCTTGATGCCGCAAAAGAAGAATCCTGATTCGTTGGAGCTGATGCGCGGCAAATCGGGGCGCGTGTTTGGCGATCTTACATCGCTGTTCGTAACAATGAAGGGTCTGCCCATGACGTATAACCGCGACATGCAGGAAGACAAAGAGCCGATGTTCGACGCGTTTCACCAAACATCCGGTTCGTTGGCTATGGCCAAGGTAGTGGCGGATTCGGTGGTCTTGAATCCGGCGAAACCAGCGGCGGCGGCGGAAGACAGTTGGGTAGTGGCCACCGATCTGGCGGAGGAACTTTCGCGCAGTGGCGTCCCTTTCCACCGGGCGCATCAATTGGTAGGCTCGCTGGTTCTGGAAAGTGTGAAGACTGGCAAGAAGCCGTCTCAATGGACCGGCGCATCGCTGGCCGCGTTCGCCCCCGAATTCAATCCGGACATGGTGCGCTTGTTGAATCCGATTGAAGGAATGAAGTCCCGTTCCCTGCCCGGCGGCACGGCACCGGCGGCTGTCTCGCGTGCACTGTCCGAGGCTAAAACGCGCCTGGAGAAATTCGAACAAAGGATCCCCTGAGATGAACAAGAGCTTTCGGCAAGGGCAAATCCTGCGAATTATCCGTGACAAGGAAATTCATACGCAAGAGGGATTGGCCCGCGATCTAAGCTCGCTCGGTATTCAGACAACGCAAGTAACGCTTTCGCGGGATATTCGCGACTTAGGCCTTGTAAAGACCAATGAAGGCTATCGGCCGCTTGCCACCGAAGAAAGCGGTCCGAAACTTGCCGATGTGGTGGCCGAGTTTATGCAGGACATTCGTGCCGCGCAGAACCTCGTAGTGGTACGCACGTCTCCTGGCAATGCTAATTCGCTGGCCATCGCAATAGACAAAGAGAAGCTGGACGAAGTGGTAGGGACGGTCGCCGGCGACGATACGATTTTGGTGATCACACCTGACTCGGCAACCGCCACAGCATTCCGCCAAAAGCTGCTCGACTTCATTTCATAGCGAGCGTATGGCCCGCATTCGACCAGCATTCTTGAAATCGCTGGCGAGCGCGGAACAGGAGCAAGCGCAGCTGTTCGCGGGTGACACCGTGCTTCCGGCAAACTTCGTCGCGCGGTAGTTCGCGATAAAACAGATCGAGCAGTATTTCACGATCGCGCTCGTTCAACGCGTCCAAAACCTGCGCAGTGGCTGCTGCTCTTTCGGATTGCATCATTTTTTCCTCTGCGTTCCTTTCCGGATTCGCCATCCTGTCGAAATCCAACGGTGCGTCGATCATCTTGGCGGAAGGCCTCATCGAGCTTTTCGCCAGATTCGAACAAATTCCTCTGATGTACGCGGACAAGCGGGTCGCGTCACGCGGCTCACCCCGCAGAATTTTCGCAATGGCCGCAGCCATCACTTCATCCACTAAATCCTCTTGATGTTGCTGCCCGAACTTTCCCCAAAGTTGGGCGCGAAGACTCCGCCGGAAATAGCGGTTGAAATGTTTCGCCGTGTCTTCATCACCAGCACGCAACCGGCTGAGATACGCCTCGTCGAAGGCGGACTCTTTCGTAATCAGCGGTTCCATACACAACGCAGTCGCTTTCATGTTGTGTCTCCTTACTAACCAAAGCGCAGGTTTGGCTTGGAATCCGCCTTCTCAAATGAAGAAATTTTCAAAAGAATCATTCTTTTCACTTGAAACGATTAGGCGTTTGGCGTCACTATGCCAGTCAAGGCAACCGCGATACATATGACAAGCTCTGGTGAAATTACGAGGCTGCTCCAAGAGTGGAAGACCGGCGACGAGCGAGCAGCCGATGAACTCTTTGGCGCTCTGTTACCTCAGTTACACCGGATTGCCGCCCGTTGCTTTTTGCGGGAAAAGCCGGGTCACACGCTGCAGCCCACCGCTCTAGTGAACGAAGCGTTCTTTCGACTGGCGGCGGCGAAAAATATTGACTGGCGGGATCGCGGCCATTTTCTCGCTTTAGCTGCTAGAGTCATGCGACATCACCTGATTGACCATGCCCGGGCCAAGCCGGCGGCGCAGTTCTTGCCGTTGGAAGGATTACCGGAACGCTGGCTGGCCGAGAAAAAACCCGCGGAAGTCGCGACTGTTCTTGATCCTCTCTTAGATGAATTGGAAAAGGAATCGCGGCAGCAGAGGGCGGTGGTGGAACTGAAATTCTTTCTGGGGCTGACGGACGCGGAAGGGGCTGAGGCTCTGAGTCTGACGCTGCACACGTTTCAGCGGGAATGGTATCGGGCGCGCAAATGGCTTTTTGAACGATTAACCAATTAGCTATATGGACGACAGCTCAAAACAAGACGAACGGGTGATGACGATTGTGGCCACCGCGCTGAAGCTGGGCGAGGGTGAGCGAGAACCATTCTTGCGAGCCACCTGCGGCACGGACGAACAGCTTTATGAAGAGACAACGGAGGCGATTGAGTGGGAACAGCGCATGGGCGGTTTCTTGCAGGAGCCGATGGTGATTCTGGGAGAGGTGGACCGGCCGTTTGCCCCTAGCGAGATCATTGCTGAACGGTTTGAAATCATTCGGCAAATTGGCGAGGGCGGCATGGGCGTGGTGTATGAAGCGCTGGACAGGAAGCGTAATCAACGCATTGCAATCAAGGCCGCCAAACCGGGCTTTGGGAGATTGCTCTCTCCAGAGTTGGAAGGTGCGTTGCGCGTACGGCATCCCAATGTTTGTCTGGTGAACGAGATTCACAGTACGCCGACGGCGGAGGGCGATGTCGATTTTCTCACGATGGAGTTGCTGGAGGGCGAGACCTTATCGGCACGACTGGCGCGCGATGGCAAGATGGCGGCCGACGAAGCTCGTCACATTGCACGACAGCTGTGCGCAGGACTGCAGGAGGCGCACCGCAGTGGTGTGATTCATCGCGATCTGAAAGCGGGCAACGTGATCTTGTGCCGCGATGGGCGTGCGGTCATCACCGATTTTGGATTGTCGGGAGAGGCGGGGCGCAGCGGATTCTTTGGGTCACAACGGTATATGGCGCCGGAGTTGGTGATTGGCAAGAAGGCATCTTGCGCGACAGACATTTTCGCGTTGGGCGTAATTCTTTACGAGATGGCGGAGAAGTCAGCCGGTCCCGCTACGCGACCTTTTCAGAAGTTGATGACGGAGTTCCTAAGCTTAGAACCAGATCGACGCCTGCGGGCGTTCGCGTCGGCGCAGGAACAGTTAGCGCGGACGCCTTACAGTCGGCGGCAGATGCTGGGCGCGGGATTGAGTGCCGCTTGCGCGCTGGCCGGGGTGAGTTGGCTCGAGCGAGAGAGGATCGAGAACCTGCTGCAGCCGCTGCCGAGGAAACGTTTTGTGGCGCTGTTGGCGTGGCCACCGGATATGGATGTTCATCTAAAGCCGACCGTGAGCGGAGCGGTGGACGCCATTGAAAGCGAATTGGCGAGGGCCGAAGCGGCCGATCATGACCTGTTCGTCTTCCAAGCACGCGACAGTATCAATCCGCGAGAGAAAGGCTGGCTGGGGAAACTTGGTGAGTCGTTAGGCGTGAACATGGCGCTGCAGGCATCGGGCGTGCAAACGTCACAAGAGTTTGGGTTGATGCTGAAGCTGCTTGATATTTCGACGGGCGTGGTATTGAGGCAGCACCAGATTGTTTGCCGGTTGGCGGACGTTGGCTTGTTGGCGGAGAAAGCGGTGCAGGCGGCTGCGGGGTTGTTGAACGTGCGTTGGGATGGGCAAGGATTGGGGCGATTGAGGCCTTCGACCGATTCCGTGATCGCCTTGCAGGCGTTTCAAGCAGCGGAGGAGTTGCGGAAGAAGCCAAATGATGATGGCTTGAACGATGCGATTGAGAGTTACAAGAAGGCAATCGATACAGACCCGCAGTATGCTGCAGCCTATGCAAGACTGGCGATGGCATACTACCGACTGAATTATATTAACGCCAACCCTGCTTTTCTTGAACTGGCAGGCATCAATGCTGAAAAAGCAATCCAGCTGGACCCCAAATCGGCCAATGGACACTTGGCGCTCGCCAATGTATTCAAGGAGAAAGGTAATCTAGACGAAGCGTTGAAACAGATCCGCGCAGCTACACAGATGGATCCGACTAACCCAAGGAATTGGCTCTATCAGGGGCAGATCTACGATTCCTTCAACCGGTGGAAGGAGGCTGAAGAGTCCTACCGTCGGTTCCAACAGGAGCGGGTTAACTACTGGGTAGCTTACAACGAATTGGGCCGAATCTTAACGATAGTCGGTAGGTATAAGGATGCGATTAAAGCCTTCCAGACAGCCTGTGCCCTTGCACCAAAGGAGGCGCTCGCGCTCAGCAATTTGGGCATGGTTCAGTTTAAAGTCGGGAACCTTGCACAAGCGGAGCAGAGCATACAGAGCAGTTTGACGGCAAAGCCCTCCGCTTCCGCCTACTTAAATAGAGGAGAAGCGCTGCGAGTAAAGGGCAGGTTCGCTGACGCAGTTGCCAGTTACAAAGACGCTATAAAATATGCCCCTGCCGACGATCAAGGCTGGTTCGGAATTGCCGACTGCTATGAGGCTATGGGCCATCACGAAAAACTAGCGTCTGATGCATTTCAGAAGGCGGCGGCAGCAGCGGAACTCCACCTTCAAAGACACCAGAGAAGTAGCTCCTGCTGGATGCGGTTGGCTCTCTATCGAATCAAAGGCCACTCAGCACGGGACTCGCGCCAGTGCTTAGAGAGGGCGGAAGAAATTGGCCCGCTCGAAGTTGACTCAGCGATTTTGAAGGCAAGAATTTTGGAACTTTATGGCGAACGTAAGCATGCGCTTGAAACGGTCGAGTGGTGTCTGCGACTAGCACCTGTGAGGTTCGAGATTGAAAACATCAAAGACTTGGGAGCCCTCACAAAAGATCCTGGTTATGCGCGTACTTTGAAGCTTGTGGCCCAAGGCGAAGATGCTCGACCTGTTGTTTCAATAGTCAAGAAAAGAGAACACCAATGAAAAAGATATTTCTGTTGATTGGAACTGCCCTAACATGGCAGGTCGCGGCGCAACAGCTTAAGCCACAATCTGTTCCCGTAAGTTGCGTAGGATGCGATGTGTTGCCCCCAGCCGGTTTAACGCTCAGTTGCAAGAATGGTAAGGTTCAAGTCGACCATGCCAACGTAAAGCAAAGCACAAACTGGAAAATAACCTGGGCGTTAGATCCTGCGATCAGTCAAATCACGGCATTCACAATCACCTTTCCGGCCACAGGTAATCCCTGTGTCGGGGGTTCCACTTTCGACCAGAACAATTCGACTTGTACTCTTAGCCCAACTCCACTGCCACAGTATCCGGCTTCCTACACTTACACGGTGCATATGAACGGATGCTCTGACGGCACCGGTACTATCCAGTATTTGAAGCCAAACACGAAGCTGGCAGCCAAGAAACAGAAGGCTTCCAAAACCAGTTAATGATGATGATGCCCGTGGGCATGGTCGTGGTGATCATGATCGTGCTCATGGGCGTGGATGTGGTCGGCGCCCATTTTGCAGCCGTTGTCGGACATGACGCAGGGTACATGCTCGAATTGGATGGTGGTGTGATGGATGCCGAGGCCGCAGCAGACTTCGGCGAGTTTCTTGAGAATTGCTTCGCTTTCGGAGTGGGGCATGTCGTCTATCAGCACGTGGGAACAGAGGGCGTGGGTGTTTGAGCCGAGGGTCCANNATGCCGCGGGGCAATCCTTCGAGCAAAATATTCAGAGATTCGTGTACGATGTCCCACGCGGTATAGACGATCAGACAGCCTAAGGCGATGGAGAGAATTGGATCGATGTAGGTCCAACCGGTGTAACGGATGGCGATGGCGCCGAGGATGATGGCACCAGCTCCGATGGCATCGCCCAACATATGGACGAACGCAGCGCGCACGTTGAGGTCGCCTTTGCGGCCGCTGTTCAGTGCGAGCATGATGCCGCCATTGACGACGAGCGCCAGCAGCGCTACCCAGAACATCAATTTGTCATCGACGGCTTGCGGATGGAGCAGACGTGTGACGGCTTCAAAGAATATGTAAAGAGAGATTACGATCAACGTCACCGCGTTGATAAAGGCAGCGATCACACCGGCGCGCTGGTAGCCAAACGTCTTAATTTGATCGGCGGGGCGGGTCTGGAAATAGAGTCCGATAGCGGCTAGCAGAAGCGCAATGGCATCGGTGAAATTGTGGCCGGCGTCAGAGAGCAACGCTAAGCTGCCGGCGCGTAAGCCGGCGTACACTTCGAAGGCAGTAAAGCCAAGTGTTACGACGAGCGAAGCCCACAGAATCCAGCCGGTCGCCGTGGTGGTGTGATGGTGATGGTGGTGTCCCACACCTTCAATGTACCGCTATTGGGGGGGATCTTGCGGTTTTTCGCCGGGGCGGTAGAGTGAGGGAACTTTCTTTTTCTGCTCGCCGGGATCTTGCTCTTCGGCGTCTTTCTTGCGCGACTTGACTTCCTTGGAAGGCATCATGGCTTCGCGCTCTTTCTTTTCCTTCTGGTCGGTCTTTGCGAGTTCGCCGGCGCGCTGCTTGGAATCTTCCATATTCGCTTCGCGACTGTCGTTAGTGGTATCGATGGCTTCGGTTAAAACGAACTTGTAGCGGTCGATGTCTTTCGGACTAGCGTCCTCAATTTTGTTGAGTTTGTCGAGAAACTCTTTTTCGGCGTTCAAAACCTCGAGCAAACCTTTATCGATGTCTTTATGGCGGCGCAAGGCGTCATCCGAAACGGTGTCGATGGCTTCGATGATGTGGCTGTAATCTTCGAGCGTGTTGTGGATGAAGATGCTGCGGCCGGGCTTCTCTTTGGCTAGATAATTTTGAATGATATCCATGCGCATTTTGGCAAAGCGCACGTACAGCATGAGGCGCAGGTTCGGCTCTTGGGCGTCACGGATTTGTTCGACTTCGTCGGGCGTGAGAAAGTCGCGGTCCTGGTCTTGTGCCAGACACAGTGCGGAGTTATAAGTTGGCGACGGCTGGAAAGCCGCCGCGCTGCCAAGAATGGCCGCCCTACAATTTGCTGCATGCAAGCCAGCGACCAGGGCCGCGGCTACGGCCGCGAGCTGCCACTTCATTTGCGCATGACTCCGTCGAGAAGTTTGCTATGGATTTCTTCGACGCGGCGCGCTGTTTGGTCGGCCCAGCCGCGTTCCGTGACGCTGAGGTCGTCGAGTAGCCCCGAAAGCCGGCGCTGCAACGTGGCCACTTTCATCTCAGCCTTTTTGTAGAACTTGGCCTTGTTGGCGGCGGCGACGGAATCTACACAGGCGTTGAGGGCGCGCGTCATGTTATCGAGGGCAACGTCGCCTTCGTGAATGTCCCCTTTGTGGTAGTTGGTTTTGGCCGAATCGAACGATTCGTCCGCAAAGGAGAGTGCCATCTCGACTCGTTTGGCCGGGTCATGCTCGGAATTAAGCTCTGCCAAAAACGATTGGGCAGAAGCAGAAACGGCAAGAGCCGCCGCGAGCAAACCCAGTTGCATCGCTTTGGCAGTTGTGAAGGAAATACTCATCGATTTGCCTCCTTCTCAAGAATTCTGCTGCGTTGTCTGGCGATAAACTCTTGATCCGGGTTCTTACCTTGGCTCATATCCAAGAACTTCTTATAGCTCGCCAAGGCTGGTTTGACCTGCCGTAGCTTATCAAGAACAATGGCCCGGTAATAAAAGTCTCCCGCTGTATCCGCATTTAGATTATGCACCTTATCGAGGCAGGCGAGCGCCTGGGGGTACTGCGCGGCAGGTACTAGGACGCCTACGGCTTCGTTCCAAGCCTCGACGGAATCGGGTTTCAGGGTGGCGGCAGCCAGGAATTCATTGGCGGCCGGAAGGTACTCGTGTTTATCCCGATGGATACGCCCGACGATCATCCGGAGATCGTAAT
>PMQB01000224.1 GCA_003169195.1 Bryobacterales bacterium | reverse complement strand
ATCGCCACCGCCGAAGCCTCCGCCGCCGCCCCAGCTACCTCCACCGCCGCCTCGTCCACCGCTGTTGGGCAGGCTGCTCAAGATAAATCCGGTCCAAAACCCGCTGCTCGTGCCCCGCCCACCACCGCCACGGCGGTTCAAGAAAATCAACAAGAGGAACACAACGAAAAATATGATGAGTGTTATTGGAACGCTGCCGCTGTTGTCGTCGTGCGATGACTGCTGCGGTGGCAATTGAACCGGCACGGGCACCGCGAGGGTATCTGAAAAGGGAATGTTTTTGCCTTCCGCCAGATGTGTTGCCAGAGCGAGCGTACTTTGCTTCAGCGCACCACCAAAATCATTGGCTCGCTCCAGAGGCCGCATGTCACGTTCGGTTTCGCCGGCAAAGGCATCGGTGATGTAGGGTTCAAGTCCCCTTCCCACTTCAATTCGCTGCTTGTGATCCTGGATCGCCAGAAGGATGAGAAGGCCTTGATTGCTGGCTTTAGGACCAACACCCAATTTGCGGAAGAGGTCGTTCGAAAACCCTTCAATCGGCTGTCCGTCCAGCGTCTTGATGGTGACAATGGCGAACTGCGCTCCTAGCTGTGTCTCAACTTTCTTGCAAAAGCTCTCGAGGTCTTCCTTGTCGGATGCGCTGATGACGTTTGCCAGATCGGAGACATAGCCGGTGGGCTTGGGGAACTTGGAAAGATCCTCCGCGAAAGAGACTGCCACCGCAAATAGAAGAAGGACAACCCACCGCAAGCGGCTCTCTAGCATGCAAGATCAGCTTATCAAGTCGAGACAGTTTTTATGGTGTCGAGCCGGTCGAGCGTTCGCAAGCTGCGAAAGATCCAGGCCCAGGCGCAAACAATGGCGATGGTTCCCACCCCTCCCAACACAACGGCGGGTACTGCTCCGAACCATTGCGCTGTTACACCGGATTCGAACTGGCCGACTTCATTCGATGCGCCGATGAAGACCATGTTGACGGCGCTGACGCGGCCACGCATTTGGTCGGGCGTGCTGAGCTGGATCATGGTTGAACGTACGATGACGCTCACCGTGTCGGCCGCTCCTAATAAGAGCAACATGGCGATGGAAAGAAAGGGATTGCGTGAGAGGCCGAAAACGATAGTGAATAAGCCGAAGGCGAACACGCACCAGAACATGGCCATGCCTGCTTTTCGGCGCAACGGTCGATGGGCCACTATGACGCTCATGAGCAAAGCTCCTAACCCAGGCGCGCTGCGCATGAAGCCGAGCCCTACCGCGCCTACCTTCAAAATCTCGCGCGCGTAAACGGGCAGTAATGCTACTGCACCGCCCAAGAGCACGGCGAAAAGATCTAAGGACATCGCACCCAGCACCAGTTTGTTGTGCCAGATGTAACGCAGTCCCGCGAGCAAGTTGGCTGGTACATTTGCCGCAGGTGCGTGGGCAGANNATGCCGCCGATCATGGGCCCGGCGATGGTGGAGGCTTGAAAGGCCGATGAATTCCAGGTGACGGCGTTGGGGAAAACGTCGCGGGGCAAGATGAGCGGCAGGAAAGATTGCGCGGCCGGGGCGTTAAAGGCGCGCACTGTTCCGTTTAGCAAAAGCACGGCGTAAATAGGATAGACCGTCGAGATGTTGCGGAAGGCGAAGGTGAGTAAGAGCGCAGAGCAAATGGCAAAGCCCAAGGCACAGGTGAGGAGAATTCGTTTGCGCGGGACTCGGTCTGAGACGTGGCCGGTGACCAGGAACAAGCAAACTGCCGGGAGGAATTGGGCCAACCCGGCCAAGCCTAAATCGAGCGGGCGGTGGGTGATGGCGTACATCTGCCAGCCGACTGCGACTGACTGCATTTCGGAGGAAAGGGTGGTGAGTAAACGGGCCAGCAAATAGCGGCGAAAATCCGGATAGCGGAACGCGGCGTGGCTGTCCGCTACTGGTTGGTTCATCGGCACTACTAGGGTAGCGACAATAAAAAGATGGACCACGTGCGAATGGATAAATGGCTTTGGGCGGCACGGTTTTTTAAGACGCGCTCGTTGGCTGGACACGCTTGTGAGTTGGGGCGGGTTGAATCGAACGGGCAGACGGCCAAGCCGGCGCGCGAGGTGCGGGTTGGGGACTTAGTGCAAGTCAAGAATGATGGGGGCACGTTTCAGGTGGAGGTGCTGGGGGTTAGCGAGATGCGGGGGCCGGCGGTGATGGCGCAAAAGCTGTATCACGAAACGGAGGCTAGCCGGGAAGCGCGGATGAAGGTGATTGAGGAACGGAAAGCGATGCCGCATTTTGAGGCGGAGCGGGAGGGGAAGCCTTCTAAGAGGGATCGGCGGGATTTGGCGCGGTTGCGGGGACGGTGAGAGAAGCCAGCCCAGCCTCCGGGAGAGCCGGATTGAATAGGCTGTGACTATGGGACGAAGTGTACGGTGGCGACGGCTGGAAAGCCGCCGCGCTGCCAAGAATGGCCGCCCTACGCGTTGCTGCGTGCGAAGATTCGACGAATATCGACGGGAAGTCACAGATCAGAACTACCCCCTTTGGGAAGCAGTTTGGCCGCGCATGGCGGCGCCCCGCTGGTTTTTGGACACACTTCGGGTGTACTCATTCCCTCCCTGCGCGTTTAGATTTGAGACCGTTTACGCTACTTTTTTGGAGTTGCGGTAGGCTTCGATGACTTTGTGGAAGTCTAAAACCTCTTCGGTGAGTTCATACTGAGCATCCTGGAGGTTCCAGTAGTGATCGTATTCGGCATATGAAAAATCGAACCCAAAGTCGGCCGGCCGGAAAGGTTTATTTAGCTTGTAACAATTGGCTGAGATCTTGGCGGCGCGCGTAACGATGGCTTCACGCTCGTCTTTGAGCGCTTGTTCGGCTTGCTTCGCTTTTTCTATGCGGTCTTGCTGGAGTTGCTCTAGTTTTTCCGTCAGGGATTTGTGTTGATTGAAGAGCCGACGCTCCTGGAGGGCCAAGTTCTTGAGTTCCTTTCCGTAAATGAGATGCAACTTGGCTTGTAGGACGCCTTCTGATTCGGAGAATTGCTCTAAGGGTTGCTCGATGCGGCCGACGGCAAAGATATTCGTTTCGAGTGCAGCGACTCTATGAATTCTCCATTCTGTGTCAGAGATGAGTTGCGTGAGACGCTTCTCTTGATCGTCCATGGGAGACCACTGCTTGTTGATGCTGTCGATAAAAGCCTGATAGGCGACGGCGTCGTCAGTGGGGAGTAATACGGTCTGTCCTGTAAGCGCGTTGCGCAGGGCGTTCATCTTAGATTTGTCCTTTCCTGTCTGACTTTTGGCGCCCGTACTTTGCTGAGCATTCTGCCGATTCGCAGCAAGCTTTGCATCAGAGATGGGGCGAGTGTTTTTGGTTTGAGATTCCTGTTCATCGCCGTTTTCGCTGGGCGAATACGGTGGCGGGGGATCGTCGTTATCCCAGCCGTCCCACGAATCCCAAGTGGGAGTGATGTTGTTAGCGGAGGCGGTCATCGTTTTGGCGGCCTCGCCGACGGTGTGAGCCTGATTGGCTTTGGCGGCCTTAGCGGCTGCCTTTTTTGCTGCACGCTCAGCGGCGCGTCGGATTGCTCGGTCTGACATTTGTATGTGTACCTTCTTCCTGGTCAAAAGTTAACCCGGCGAGCGAGATGACAGAACGGAGTTTGCGGTTTTTGGAGCGGACTAGGAGCAGCTAAGTCTTTTGGAATGAGGGGAGGACGGGAGATTGAAAAAAATTTGCAGCGCTTGTGACCAGCTTTTGATGGGGCACTCGGCGTGGGCGCGGGTGGCGGGGACTTGCGCGAGGACGACCAAGTTTTTGTAGAAGCCGAGGTTATCGGGCTGGAAGGAGCATACGATGGCCTGGAACTTGCTGGACTCGGAGCCGGCTGTAAAGCCGCCGAGAAAACGAGAGCACATGGGAAGGCGGGGCCGTTTTTCGCGACTACCAGTGCGCCGAGGTTGAGCCTTTCGTCATTGGGGCCGACGACATGGGCGAAGCCGTTGCCGCCTCTGACCAACTTCCAACCAGCGGGCAGGCCGAGGGGGGGCGTGCCATCGGAAGTGGTTGAGGTGGTGACGGGACGGGAGGGGTTTGGGCTTCCAGAGAATAGCGAACCTGGAAGGCATGCGAGGCTGGCGAAGGTCACGGCCAATTTCAGTTTAAGAGAGATGCGGTCATTCGCGGCCGCTGCTTTTCTTCACGTTCGAGCGCCGCCAGAGTATTACTGACTTCGTCTTGAAAACTGTCGTAGTCTTGTCCATCCGAGCGTGGCGATCGGTATCACAGTCGGTTATTGGCTCCACCGAGACCTCATCTTCCTGCTTTTCAATCAGTAGCTGTACTGCGGAACAAGGGAGCATCTGAATTCTCGAAAAGGGTCGTTTGTAAGACAACCTTAACGCAGGGGAGTCTGCACCTTCAGTCCGAGATGGGTCCGCCGTTTGCGACCGACCAGGAAGCTCCGCTCTCAAAGGAGTTTAATCGCTGCCGTTATGGCAAGAAATGCCAACACCCGAGTCACACTCCGTCCTACAACGAAGGAGAAACTCCACCTGGGTACGCTCAGTAAGATCACGATAAGTGACGGAGGCTTATTACAGCCGGAAGAACAGGGTCGTAACAGGTGCCGCACGGTGTCGTGCGAGATGCTCCGACACCATCAGCGCGCAGGATTCCCCTCTTGGCCCACAATTTTCAGAGCTTCTGAGTCTCAGACCTAGCTAAACAGGCCATTGGCGGTTTGGGTCGGCGGGAGGCCAGGGCATGCCGGAGTAGGTGATGGGGTGGTTTTCGAGGAGTTGCTTTAAGTGGTGTTCGAGATGAGCAACGTAATCTAACGCGAGATCGGACAGGGACATGGCTGGTGCTCCGTCGATAGAGCACCGGGTGGATGCTTTGGCGGGAGAGATTTGGCGCATGACGTGACTGATGAAGCGGTTGTAGGAAGTGAAGAGAGACAGAAGCAGGGCTGGGTCGGCCGCTGCGTAGTTTTGAACGGAGACGTGGGCGATCTGGTCGTAACCGGGCCAATCGAGGGAATTTTGGGCGAGGGCGCGGACAAAGCGCTGGTGATTGTTTGCCGCTGAATCGATCAAGTGGCCGAGTAATTGGAGGCGGGTCCACTTGCCTTCGCCGCGGGAGGCGTGCCACTTTGTGGAATCGAAAGAGGCCAAGGCCGGATCGGCTTGGGAGACGAGGGTGAGCAAATGATCGGGCATTTCGGAGAGGGTTGGCATAGGTTGTTAATTGAAGAGTGTAGCGCCCGGAGCGGCGTCATAGATTAGACTTTGTGATTTCCGTATACGTTGAAACTTTCGTGCTTAGTTATTCGCAGGCATCTGTTCCGCCGTCTTTTGAAGTTGCTTCTCTTAAAGCTGACGATCCCGCAAGAAGCCCGGGTGCGGCTGCGGGCTTCCAGAGTGTCCCCATACTTTATTAGGCTCAAAAAGAGTTCGGTAAGGCAGAGACCTTCGGAAAACTGAAGTACACTAACTTTCATTGCCAGACACGACCGTTCCACCCGTTGCCGTAAAACGTTCCAAGCTTGCGATTGTCGCTGCTGTGGTGGCTTTACTGATGGTGTTCCTGATTCTGCTGAGTGGCTTCCGCGAGCCGGTGGGTGCTTTGTGCAAAGCGGCCTTTGTGCTGGTTGGCGCCATTGGTGTCCTGCAGAGGCAGGTGTGGGCGGCTTATAGCTTGGCATTGCTCCAACTGTTTCAGGCGATGCTGGGCCTTCTCTTGTTGAAAGATGGAGGGCCGGTAGTTCCGCTAATCGGTGCGTGTGTGGGGAGCCTGTTGTTCTGTCTATTGTTTTTGCTGGCGGCTCGGGCGCTGGAACGTTCGAGCGGAGCGCGGGGCAACGCCGTGCCATGGGTGGTGGTGGCCTGCCTGTTTACCGTGCCGTTTGTTTTTTTGCGCGCGTACGTGATGCCGACGGGTTCGATGGAGAACTCGCTGCTGATTGGAGACGACTTGCTGGTGCGGGTGTTTCCGCGCCCTGCTGTTGGCCGGGATGACTTGGTTGTGTTCCATTACCCGATTGACCGGACGAACACTTTTGTCAAGCGGGTGATTGGGGTGCCGGGTGACCGGATTCGCATGGTGGCGAAGGTGGTGTATCGGAACGGATCGAAGGTGAATGAGCCGTATGTAATCCATCAGTTTCCAGAGCAGGACTCGATGCGGGACGATGTCCCCGGTCCGGCGGGCAGAACGGAGCCAACGTATTTGGATGCGGCGCTGCAGGAGGCCGGCGATGACATGCTGCTGCATCATGTGGTGAATGGCGAGGTGGTGGTGCCAGCGGGGAAGTATTTTGTTTTGGGCGATAACCGGGATAACTCCCTGGACAGCCGGTATTGGGGGTTTGTGGGCGAGGCCGATCTGATTGGTAAGCCGGTGTTAATTTACGATTCTGTGGAAACGACAGATACGCAGTTTAAGGGAAACACGCCGCTGTTTTCGGTGCCGCACGTTCGCTGGAACCGTTTGTTTAAAGTGCTTTGATCCCAGAAGCGGACAGTTGCGCGACGACGCGAATTCAGCATCGTCTTTCTTTTCAATAGTTGCGATTTGGTGTGAAGAATGCAGGATGACGTATCGTCATGAACGACTTTCGCTTCGCTTTCCGAACGCTTTGCCAGAATCCGGGATTTGCGCTGACTGGAGTCTTGTCGATTGGCTTGGCTGTGGGCGCTGCTGCCACGGTTTTTGCGGTTTATGATGGGCTGCTGTTTCGTCCGCTGCCGGTGGCGAATCCGGGTGAAGTGATGACGCTGTCGTCGCGGGTGCCGAGCGGATTTTTGGGCAATGTTTCTTATGCCGACTTTGCCGATTTTCGACGGCTGAATCATTCGTTCAGCGGATTGTTTGCGGCGCGGATTACGTCTTGGGGTTTCGCGCGCGATGTAAGAGACCAGCCACGCATGAAAGCAGGGTTGCTGGCGAGCGGGAATATTTTCGAGGCGCTACGCGTAAAGCCGTTGGCGGGCCGTACGTTTCGAGCGGAGGAAGATGAAGCGCCGGGGCGGGATGCGGTGGCGGTGTT
>PMQB01000477.1 GCA_003169195.1 Bryobacterales bacterium | reverse complement strand
AACATCATGGAGTTCTGCAAAGCCTTCAACGCGAAGACTTCGGCAAAAGATCAGGAAGGGTTGATCATTCCGGTCGTGATCACCATTTACTCCGATCGCTCTTTTACATTCATCACGAAGACGCCGCCAGTCGCCATCTTGGTGAAGCGCGCGGTGAATCTTGCTAAGGGTTCGGCTGAACCTAACAAGACGAAAGTAGGCAAGATCACCATTAAGCAAATTGAAGAGATTGCCAAGATCAAGATGCCTGATTTGAATTGCTTCACAGTGGAAGCGGCGATGGAGCAAGTGAAGGGCGCATGCAAGAGCATGGGCGTCGACGTAATCTAAAGCTGTTGTTGATTTCTGTTTTCTAACAAAGTGAACCGAGGATAAAAACATATCCTCGGTTTTTTGTTAGGTCTACTAGAATCTTTCCCCTATTGCGCCTCAGGTAAAATTTCGTTACTCTGAGATTGTAATTCAGTAAGCCAGCACAGTGTTTCTGCTTGGCAACACCAAACAGTTCCACCTCGCCTACGCTGGCGTTAAAAACCCAATTTGTCACTGTAGACAGTTATTGTTTTGAGGACTAGAGCTTTTGTCTCTATTTCGTAACTGGTGCTTCGTTCGCGCCCCCCTTCAGTCGATATTTTTCAAAATGACTCTAAAGGAGAGATCACAAATGAAGCGTAATTTCTTTCAATTCGTTGCAGTAGCCGGTGTTTTGATGGCTGGTAGCTTGTCTGCGTCAGCCGCGGAACGCCTCCGAGTAAATGTTCCGTTCTCGTTCGTTCTGGCCGGTCTGGAATTTCAGGCTGGACAGTACACGGTGGACGAAAGCAATAGCGGTGTTTTGACCGTTCAAGGTGAAGGCCGCGGTGCGGCCGTAATTACGATTCCCGCGGAAACGAGCAAGTCGAGCACTCCGGCTTCGCTGCGCTTCGTCACGGATGGTAAGGAATACCATCTGGTCGGTGTGCAGATGGAAGGTGAAATGAGCCGCGCTGTGAACTCGCCTACCTATCGTGAGCACAAGCTCGCGATTGCTAGCCGCTAGTTAGTTTCGTAACCAACGAGATAAGCGCCCAGCCTAGTCGGCTGGGCGCTTTTTATTTGTGGCGGTGCTACTGCGCTAGGATAAGAGGCGCTAGTGGTACATGACAGTTCTTTTGAGCTGTCGTGTTGAAAAGGGAACCTGGTGAGAATCCAGTGACTGCCCCGCAGCGGTAAGCAGGAACGAAAACCCATACATCACTGTCCCAACCGGGATGGGAAGAAGGGTGAGTAGCAAAGAAATTTGAGCCTGCAAGTCCGAAGACCTGCCCTAGCCCGCACCCAATAGGAGCGGATTTTTAATTGTTGCCTCGAGGGAGGGCAGACAGGTGCTCAAACAAATTATCTTCACATGTGCTTTTACAGCGTGCACACTTCTTGCTTTCAACGATTCGGCGATTGTTTCCGGCCATGTAGTCGATTTGTCTGGCGCAGTTGTTACAGACGCAAAAATTGTTTTGCATAGAACCAACGGAACGGCCAGTTTCAACCAGGCGTCCGACAATGCTGGGCATTTTGTATTTCAGAATTTGCTACCCGGCGATTATCTTGTAGAAGCGAACGCGCCCGGGCTGACATTGAAAGAGGCGCAGACGCTTCACCTTTCGGGCGGCGAGCTTAAAGAGCTACAGCTCGAACTGGGTGTTTCGGCTCTGACGACGTTAGTAAGTGTGACCAGCAGTGGCGACCCGCAACCGGTGGATCAAGTTGCTAAAGCACTGGATGTTGTGAATGTGGACGAAGCCGAACAGCGCGGGATTTTTTCGGTATCGGACGCGTTGCGCTTTGTGCCGGGCTTGCAAATTAGCACGCGCGGAAGTCCTGGATCATTCACCACGATTCAAACGCGCGGCTTNNCGCGGGTCGGGTTCATCGCTGTATGGTTCGAACGCAATGTCTGGCACCGTGAATATTTTGACGCGCGCAAGCGATGGAGAGCCCCTGCATGGCGACCTTGATTTGCAAGGCGGGGGACTTGGCTTGTTTCATGGAGTGGCTCGGGTGGCAGGGAGTTCCTGGAAAAACCGAGTTAACTATTCGGGTGGGATTTCGAATCTTAGCATTACGGACGGGGCAGCCAACATTGGAGCTGTTCGCGATTGGAGCGGGCAGGGCACTGTGGAGTTTCTGCTTCGCCCTAACATGCGAGCGAGTGCGAATGTGTTTGCCAACAAAGGCTATTTGCAGTTGAACACCAGCCCTTCACCTTCGCCCGATGCGCCTGTATCGGGGATTATCAACGCGAACAACTTGACGTTCATTTCGTCACTGGGTGATCCTGACTATGGCCGTTATTCGCATTTTGTGAATTCGTTGTTTCGCTTTGAGCATGATGTGAATGCGCGTTTGTCTTACCGGATCGGCTATGGCATTGCTGATTCGCAACGCAACAATACGAATGGGCCGGCGGGTCCTGAGAATGAGTATGTGTTCCAACCGGCTTTCAACACTTCTGACAAGTATTCGGGCCGGCTAGATACGCTGCAGGCGCGAGCGAACTATTTATTGGACCCGCATCAAACGCTGACGTTCGGTTACGAGTTCGAGCGCGAGAACTACAGCGAACTCGCCACAGACCAAAACCCCGACATCGCGCAAAGAACGTTTAATCAGACGACGGCACGCCAACAAACCAATGCGGTTTTTGCGCAGGATGAGATTCGTTTGTTGGAGGGCCGTCTGCAAGTTCTGCTTTCGGGACGCTTCACGCAAGTGTCTTTGGAAGAGCCTACGTTTGTGGGCGCGGCGGTTTCACCGTATGAAGCGGTGGCGTTGCCGTCGCCGCCGCACGCGTTCACGGGTGATGCCGCACTCTCGTATTTCTTTAAAGGCAGCGGCACGAAACTGCGGGCGCATATTGGCAATAGTTTTCGCACGCCTTCTATCTACGAACGCTTCGGGGGATATTTTTACGGTGGTGTTTACTATCCGTTGGGCGATCCGAATCTGGCACCCGAGCGGGCGGTGTCGTTCGACAGCGGCTTCGATCAATATCTATGGCGCGAGCATGTCAAGATCAGTGGAAGCTATTTTTATTCGCATCTGCAGCAGGTGATTGGCTATTTGGATTTTCCTCCCGGGTACACGGATGCTTATGGGCGGAGTAGCGGCTATCATCCGCAGCCTGGAGGGATTGCACGCGGCTTGGAACTAAGCGGCGATGTGCATCCGACACGCAAGACGAACATCAAGGCTTCGTACGTTTACACGAATGCGCGCGATCGGCAATCGCAATACTATACGGGCGCTGCTATCGATCCGGTGCAGACGCCGCGCATCTCGCCGCAAATGTTTACCGTTGTGGCAACGCAGCAGTTGGGAAAACGGATGGACGTGTCGCTGGATTTCGAGGGAGGCAGCAGTTATCTCTATCCGCTCTACGGCTACGACGCCTCGTTTAACTACCAGCCGTTCGCGTACCGGTTCGCCGGCCCGAAGCTATTGGGGCTTGCCGGCGGGTATACGGTGCCGTTGGGCGAACGGCTGACGGCACGCTTTTACGGGCGCATTTCCAACACGCTAAACCAGAACTATTACGCGGACGGCTTCGCCACGCCGGGCCGTTGGGCGGTGGGCGGCGTTCGAGTCTCGTTCTAGTCTTTACGTTGCAAAGCACTTGCCGCTCTCGTATACTTGACGAGAGGGCCGGTGCTTTTTGCGGCCTTTGAGTACATACTGGTCTACATGGCTTTTGCGCAGCGAGCAAGGGAATACAACGAACCGATCCCGATTGACCGGCGAGCGGAAGATAATTTGCGCTTCATCCGCGACACCATGGAGCGTGCCGCTTCGTTTACGGCGGTGCCCGGCTGGGGTGGCGTGGCGATTGGCTTAACGGCGGTGGTTGTCGGGATTCTGGCATGGCGCATGCCCGCGCAACAACAATTTCTGGCGTGGTTGGTAGAAGCTGTGGTTGCCCTGACGATAGGTTGCGTGGCAGTTCGGCGGAAATCAAAGCGGCTGGCGTTATCGCTGAGTTCGCGGCCCGCGCAACGCGCTTTACTTAGTTTTGTGCCGCCGTTATTGGCCGGTGCTGTTTTAACGACGATTTTGAACCGCGCCGATATGCTGACGATTTTGCCGGGTTTGTGGCTGCTTCTCTATGGCGCAGCTGTAGTCACTGGCGGAGCGTTTTCGGTGCGCATTGTTCCTGTGATGGGAATCTGTTTTATGCTGCTAGGCGGCCTTGCGCTGCTCGTGCCCGTTTTGTCGGGCGATGTTTTTCTGACTTTGGGTTTTGGAGTGATGCATATTGTGTTCGGTACTTTGATTGCGAGGAGGCACGGTGGGTAGAGCAGCTATTGCAAGATCGCTCGATGCAGCGCCGGCGAAGGGCCGGCCATCTAAGACGGCCAAGCAGGCTGTTCCACAAGATACGGTAGAGGCGACTTTACCGAACCTGGACCGTATCATTCACGAACACATGCGCTTGGGCATTGTGAGCGCTTTGGCGGTGAACGATTCGTTGACATTTAACGAGTTGAAGAAGCTGTTGCAGACCAGCGACGGGAATCTGAGCGTGCACGCGCGGCGATTGGAAGAGGCCGAATACGTGGTGTGCAACAAGAGCTTTGAAGGGCGCATGCCGAAGAGCGAATACCGCCTCACGTCCGCGGGCCGCAAAGCGTTTGAACGTTATCTGAACCACATGGAAGCATTGATTCAAGCGGCGCGCGAAAGATAGGATCTCGAAACCGTAAAATGGAGCGACGTGAATTGCTGGCTGCCTTGAGTGCGTCTGCGTTGATGGGTTCGGAAGGCTTGGCAGCGGGCGCGCCGAATACTTTCCTGGAAGTGAAGACTTGGCGCTTTCACAATAGCCAGGAAAATCAACCGCCGAAGGTTGCTGATTACTTGGAGGCAGGGCTTGGTCCTGCGTTGCAGCGTGCCGGGGCCAAACTCGCGGGTGCTTTTTCGAATGTGATCGGGCCAGACGGGCCGTATTACTTGACGGTCAGCGAGTTTTCGTCACTAGCCGCGATGCAAGAGGCGCTGCGGATGGTGTCAGCCGATGAAGCCCACTCGAAGGAATTACAAAAGCTGAGCGCGGGTTCACCATTTCCGTTCGTGCGTGTGGAAAGCAGTTTGTTGCGTAGCTTTGATGGGATGCCGAGCGTTGCCGTTTCTGACCCGGCGGAAAAACGTCTGCCGCGAATTTTTGAGCTGCGGACCTACGAATCGCAATCGTTTTTCACGCTTACACGCAAGGTGGGCATGTTCAATGGCGGGGAAATGCAGATTTTCCAGAGGTTGGGCATGCGGCCGGTTTTCTTTGGCGAGACGTTAATTGGGCCGCGCCAGCCGAACTTGATGTACATGCTTTCGTACGACGATTTGGCGGCGCGGGACAAGCTGTGGCATGATTTCGCGACTGATCCGGAGTGGAAGAAATTAAGCGGACGCACGGAGTTGAAGGATGCGGAGATTGTGGCGAATATCAGCAATGTGATTCTGCGGCCCTTGACGTTTTCGGCGATTCGGTGATAAAGTTATAACATAGGTAATAACTTATGAATCTGAAGGTTCGGAAATTTGGGAATTCTCTGGGTGTGGTCCTTCCCAAAGACGTGATCAGCCGCTTGCAAACAGGTGATGGTAAGTACCTATTTTTGTCAGACGCTCCCGATGGATCATATCGTTTGACGCCTTACGATCCTTCGTTTGAAGCGAAAATGACGAAGGCTGATGAAATCATCGGCCGTTACCGTAATACTTTGAAGGCCTTGGCCGAGTGAAAGAGCCTGTCTGGATAGACCTGCGCGATGCGCTGGCTATCCACGATAGGCTGTTAATCCTCTATGGCGGAGCGGAAGGGCTGCGAGACCAAACCCTTCTAGACTCAGCGCTTGCCCGTCCGCGACAAGTCTACACCTACGGCGACAATCCAGATTTGGCGGATTTGTGCACAGCTTTGATGGCGGGAGTAGTCAGAAACCACCCATTTGTCGATGGCAACAAAAGGACAGGATTCGTTTTAGGCGTCATGTTTTTGGAGTTGAATGGCTTCGATTTTGTGGCTACAGAGGAAGATGCGACGCAGGCGGTTCGATTGCTGGCCGCCGGTAGTCTGGATGAAGCCAGCTTCAAGAATTGGCTGTGCGACAACATTGCGGCTGGGTGAATCGAATCTCCAACAAATAAATCCTAGCTTTTTCCAAAACCTGTGCTATTCTACGAGAAGCGTTTGAAAGTCACTTTGGGAGGCGTGGGCTTGAGTTTCAGCCTGAGCCGCTTGTACCAGTCAAAATTATGAGCCAAAAGCCCGGTAAGAAGTATGAAGCCGCGGCGAAGCAGGTAGAGGCTAAGCCTTATCTTGTCTCCGACGCCGTGCCGCTAGTCCAGAAAATCAAGTACACCAAGTTTGATGAAACTGTTGAGGTGCATATGCGCCTTGGTGTTGATCCCAAGCATGCCGACCAGATGGTGCGCGGTACCGTTGTGCTGCCCAATGGCCTCGGTAAATCTAAAAAGGTTTTAGTCATTGCTTCCGGCGATAAATTGCGGGAAGCACAAGAAGCCGGCGCCGATATTGTCGGCGGCGAAGAACTGGTCACCAAAATCCAGACGGAAAACTGGACCGATTACGATGCCGTGATCTCCACCCCGGACATGATGCGTTCGGTGGGACGTTTGGGTAAGGTACTGGGGCCGCGTGGTTTGATGCCGAACCCGAAGACGGGTACGGTGACCACCGATATCAAGAACGCCGTTCTGGAAATTAAAGCCGGTAAAGTGGAATTCCGTGTCGATAAAACGGGCGTGATTCATGCTCCGGTTGGTAAAGTCAGCTTCGCGACTGACAAATTGTTGGAGAACACCAACAGCCTGATTCAAGCCGTGATTAAGGCAAAGCCATCCGCAGCTAAAGGCAAGTACGTAAAGAGCGCCACGTTGTGCTCAACCATGGGTCCGGGTGTTCAATTGGACGTAACGCCGTTTAACGCGAAGGCGATCGCATAGCGCGACCGGTGCAGAGGCCAGCATGAAGAATAAAGACGACAAGAAAAAAGATCTCGAACAACTGAAAAAGACGCTCGCGGAAAACAAGAACATCTTCGTCACCAACTACGAGAAGATGACCGTGAAGCAGGATTTTGAGCTGCGCAAAACGATTCGTGCGGCGGGCGGCAATTACTCAGTCGTAAAAAATAATCTGGCGGACAAAGCCTCGGAAGGCAGTTCGGCGCATGAGGTCCTGGGCGCGCTGAAGGGAATGACTTCGCTGGCTTATACGGCGAAGGATCCGGTGGCGCTGGCCAAAGCGCTGCAGCAATACGCCAAAACCAATTCGCAATTCACCTTTAAAGCGGGCATCGTGGAAGGCCGCGTCATTGACATTAAAGCGATCAGTGACTTGGCGAACATGCCGCCGAAGGAAGAAATTTACGCGAAATTGTTGTACTTGATCAATGCGACGTCCACGCGCTTGGTGACCAGTATCAATGGTGTGGGCCGCAATCTGGCAATCGTGCTGGATCAAGGAACGAAGGAAAACAAGTTTAAGCAGTAATGTTGTTGGCGGGAAATCCGCCTGGCACTGAATTTTTTATTGAGGAATCGGGAGTTAACGAACATGGCGGATATTAACGCAATTGCAGAACAGATCCAGGGTTTGACCCTGTTGGAAGCCTCGCAGCTCGTCAAGATGCTGGAAGAGAAGCTGGGCGTCTCAGCAGCGGCTGCTTCAGTCGCGGTGGCTGCTCCGGCGGGCGGCGGTGCGGCAGCGGCTGCTCCGGCAGAAGAAAAGACTGAGTTTACGGTCATTCTTGCGGCAGCGGGTGCCAATAAGATCAACGTGATTAAAGCGGTTCGCGAAGTCACAAGCTTGGGTTTGAAAGAAGCCAAGGATCTGGTAGATGGCGCGCCCAAGCCGATCAAGGAAGGCGTCAACAAGGACGAAGCCGAAACCATCAGGAAAAAGTTCACCGACGCGGGCGCAACCGTAGAAGTGAAGTAGTTCCTGTTAGATGGATTACAGTTTCCGGCGAAGAATCGCCGGGAATTGGAGGGAAAGTAGAGGGTCTGGCCGTGCCGGATGGCGCGGCTGGACCTTATTGTGTTAGGATTTAATTGACGTCAAGCCAGAATCTTCCAGAAGCAATCAGTCAGTTAATCCCCCGTAGATCTCTTTTAGGTCAGCGGGGCTTTCGCATGTTTACTTTTCGAAATATTCCAAATACTCAGATACAGTGGCCGGAAGGCGCTGTTTCTCACCTACGATCTACAGAAAGATTATCGTCAATTGCCGACGATCTCAACAGTTTTTCTTCCGGCGCGAAAATTAATTTTAGTTTCGCGCAAGCCTCTGCGGGTGAATCGTTTGGTTCCCTGCTAATCTTCGCGGCCCGGTAGTGCCGCGTCCCGTTTAGCGATTTTGCTGAATGTCGTCTTTTGTCATTGGTTTCCTAAAAGGACAAGCGTAAGATGCCCAACGTGTCAAACGGATTATCTCTCCGCCAGAGAGTTGATTTTTCGAAGATCAAAACTTCGATCCCGATTCCTAACCTGATTGAGGTGCAGAAGCGTTCCTATGAACGTTTCCTGCAGATGGAATTGTTACCGAAAGAACGAGAGGACGCCGGTTTACAGAGCGTCTTCAGTTCCGTATTCCCAATCTCCGATTTTCGCGGGTTAAGCCAACTCGAGTTTGTCGATTATTCGATTGGTAACTGGGAATGCAAGTGCGGAAACCTAAAAGGTCTGCATCACTTGCGTACGATTTGCCGCAATCCGAATTGCGGAGCTGAAATCCGCACCGATCCGTTCCATGCCGGCGATGTGCTCTGCCACAAATGCGGAACGTTTAACAAGAACATTGTCACCTTCTGTAACCGTTGCGGCGACCCAGTGGCGTTGCAGTTGAAGTACGACGTGCCTGAGTGTGAAGAGCGTGGCATGACGTATGCCGCTCCGCTCAAGGTAACGATCCGGCTCACCGTTTACGACAAAGATCCCGAGACCGGGGCCAAAACTGTTCGCGACATCAAGGAACAGGAAGTGTTCTTTGGCGAAATCCCGCTGATGACAGAGAACGGCACGTTTATCATCAACGGCACCGAGCGCGTGATTGTTTCGCAGNNGAGTTCGAATACGACAACAAGAATCTTTTGTATGTCCGCATTGACCGTAAACGCAAGTTCTACGGCACCGTGTTTCTCCGTGCGCTTGGCTTAAAGACCGATTCCGACATCATCCGCGCTTTCTATAAGCTGAGCAACATCACGCTGAAGGCCGGCAAGATTATGTGGGGCGTCAACGAAAGCTTGATTGGCATGAAGCTTTCGCATGCGATTTCTACTAAGTCTGAGCAGATTGTTCCACAAGGGCGCAAGATCACCAACTCGGTTTATCGCGAAATTCAAAAAGCGAAGATTGAGCACGTGGAAGTGGCCAGCAACGATCTGGAAGGCGCTTACGTAGCGGCTGACGTGATTGACATGTCCACTGGTGAAGTTCTGGTGGAAGCGAACCACGAACTGACGTCGACCACACTCGGCACTCTAGCGGAAAACGGCATCACGAATTTCGAAATCTTCTTCCCCGATCGCGACGAAGCGGGCAACGTGATTTCCGCCACCCTGCGCAAAGACGCGGTGAAAACACAGAACGACGCGTTGCTCGAAATCTACCGCAAACTGCGCCCTGGCGATCCGCCCACGCTGGATACGGCCACGCAGTTGTTCCAGGGCATGTTCTTCGACGCGCGCAAGTA
>PMQB01000432.1:23719-23967 GCA_003169195.1 Bryobacterales bacterium | reverse complement strand
ATCTGGCACTTTCAAGGGATCAAGCATGATGTGTGGGATTTCGATTTTCCGGCCGCGCCCAGTTTGGTATCGGTGACGCGCAACGGGAAGAAGGTGGAGGCGGTTGCTCAGATTACCAAAACCGGATATGTCTACGTGCTGGATCGTCGCACGGGTAAGCCGCTGTTTCCGGTAAAGGACCGGCCGGTGCCCGCGTCGCAATTAGATGGTGAGCATCTCTCGGAAACGCAGCCTTACCCGGTCAAGCC
>PMQB01000432.1:0-23655 GCA_003169195.1 Bryobacterales bacterium | reverse complement strand
TGGTGAGTGGGGTGGCGCGGCTTACGACCCAGACACAGGGCTGCTCTATGTGAACTCCAACGAACAACCTTGGATCATCCGCATGGTGACTCATGAGACGAAATCGCTTTACAAGAACAACTGCGGCGGCTGCCATGGCGACGATTTAAAAGGTGCACCGCCCACGTTTCCGAGTTTGGTGGATATTGGAAAGCGCCGGTCGAAAGAACAGTTAGCCACGATCATCCGGCAAGGAACGGGACGCATGCCCGCGTTCGATTATTTAGAGCGGAAGGTCGATGAGATTGTGGAGTTCCTGGAAACGGGCAAGGACAGCGATTCCGCCGATCCGGCGGCGGATGCAAAAGATCCGAATTGGCTGAAGTATCGAAATGAAGGCTATATTTTATTTCGCGATCCGGAAGGTTATCCTCCCACTACTCCGCCTTGGGGAACGCTGAATGCGATCGACTTGAATAAGGGAGTGATTCGCTGGCAGATTCCGTTCGGTGAGTATCCGGAACTAGTGGCTAAAGGAATGAAAGATACGGGTAGCGACAATTACGGCGGACCCGTGGTAACAGCGAGCGGGCTCCTATTTATCGGCGCGACGAGTTTCGACAAGAAGTTTCACGCTTACGACAAAATGACAGGCAAACTGCTTTGGGAGACGGTTCTGCCCGCAGCAGGGAACGCGACCCCATCCATCTACGAGATTCACGGACGCGAGTATGTGGTCATTGTTTGCGGCGGCGGGAAGAACGGGGCGGCTTCGGGTAGCAGCATTGTCGCGTTTGCGTTACCCTAAAAGTATGCCCATCTTCGAATACGCTTGCGACGATTGTGGAACGAAATTCGAAAAGTTGCTACGACGCGCCACAGAAGCCAACGATGTGCGATGCCCCTCTTGTGGGCAGGAGCATTTGACTACACAATACTCCACGTTTGCGGCGCACGCTAAATCAGCAGGCGGAGCCCAGGCGCAGCCGGATTGCGGCGCCGGCATGTGTGGATCTGGCGCGTGCCAAGGCGGCATGTGCGGAATGAATTACAACTGAGAAAAGTCGGCGAAAAGCGCGCCCCACTCTTTAGTGAACCGGGTGATGGCCGTTCGTTAGATGCGAACACGCGTTCTTCACTGCGGTGACGAAACCATCAAACGAAGCAGGCTTCGTTATATATTCCTGTGCGCCCAGTGCCAGGGATTTACGTTTATCCACTGCCAAAGAGGAAGATGTAAACACGACCACGGCGAGCGATCGCAAATCTTCGCTGTTCCTCATTTCAGAGAGCACTTCCAAACCATTGCGCCGTGGCAGGTTGAGATCGAGCAGCACAAGATCCGGCCGGGGCATGTCACTGTATGGGCCGAGTTTGCGCAAGAAAGCGAGTGCCTCGTCGCCATCGGCGACACGGTAAAGCCGTACGTCGATGTCGGCTTCTTTGAGCGCTGTCTCCAGCAAAAAAACAGCCGCGTCTTCGTCTTCGACGTACAGTAAAACTCGCTGATTCATGGCGAAATTGTTGTAGGGCTGACCCAACACCGTAACTGAAATTGTTCCCACCCGGCTACTTTCGTAGCCTAAACCACTTGCTTTGTTGTCTCACAATTCAACGAGGGGAACAACTTGCAAATTTACTTGATGGCAGAATTTCTCTTGACTTTCGGTCTTTATTCGCCAACACTATATGGGAGGAGTTTTCGAACGCCATGGCTTTAACGCGTCGACAAAAAGAAGTAATGGACTTCCTTGCGGATTTTATTGACCGCAATGGGTACAGTCCCAGCTATGAGGAAATCGCCTCAGGGCTGGGTTTGGCATCGTTGGCGACAGTGCACAAGCATATTCAGGCACTGGAATCGAAACAATATTTGCGGCGGAGCTATAACCATAGCCGTTCGTTGGAAGTGGCAGATCGTTTCAATACCGAAGAGAAAACGCGGCGTCGGAACACTTCGCCTGCGCCGGAGATTCCGCTGTTAGGCCGTATCGCCGCCGGTGTTCCCGTGGAAGCCATTCAGAATCAAGCCACGCTGCATTTTTCCGATTTTGTGGGAAAAGGCGCAACCTTTGCGTTGGAAGTCCGCGGCGAATCAATGATTGAAGATCATATTTGCAATGGCGATTTTGTTTTGGCGGAGAAGACAGACAAGGTACGCGATGGAGATATTGTTGTAGCCCTAGTAGAGGGAAGTGAAGCCACACTGAAACGCTACTACCATCAGCAAGACGGTCGTATTCGCTTGCAACCCGCAAACGCCACCATGGCGCCTATCTTTGTGAGCCCCGCAGACTTAGAGATCCAGGGCCGGGTTCTGGCCGTGATGCGCAAATATTAAGCAGGCACGAAGACACCGCCAATGCTAAAATTGGCTGAAGGTGGCGGATCAACCCATAGCAAACAGCACGCCTGCCGGCAGTTTGGGCCGGCGCTTAATCTTTTGGGATTTCGCGCGCGCGTCATGGCAGTATGACGTGGTTGTGGGTTTGATTCTGGTCTTCATTTTTGCGACGCCACGTGATTGGTTCCGCGACCAGCCCAAAGCCTCCAGCATTATTCTGATGTCCTCGCAGCCTGGATCTAATCGCGTTTTTATTGCGACGGATCTCTTAGAAACGGTGCCCCAGGCTGAGCGTGCTCGTCGCGCTCAACTTCTGATTCACCAGCGCACCGGCAAAACCTGGCATGTGGCGCGCGTAGAACCTATTGGTGATGAAGCCGCCCACGAAGTTAAAGGTTTCATCGCCTACACTGACCAGGCTCAATAATTGACTCTTCGATCGAAATGAAAATACCGTTAGTCGTGTTGTGCGCTTTATTAGCCGGCGTGAATTTGCCCGCCGAAGATGTGAAGACGATTCTGACGCGGATGGATGAAGCATCGCAGACCTTTAAAGCCGTCGCGGCCGACCTGCAGATGGTCACTTATACCAAAGTCATTAACGATACGACCACCGAAAACGGCACTCTCCAGATGCAGAAGCAAAAGGACAAAGGCACACGCGCGGTGATCAATTTTTCAGGTCAAAGCGACGCGCGGGTGATTTCGTTCTTCAACAACATCGTGCGCATCTACTATCCGAAGCTGAAACTTTATCAGGACTATAACGTCGGACAGAGCAGTGATGTACTGAATCAGTACCTGCTGCTGGGCTTCGGTTCATCTGGTAAGGAATTGACGGAAAGCTACGAGGTGTCAAGTGCTGGCGAGGAAACAGTGGCCAGCTTGCAAACCACCAAACTGGTACTCGTGCCCAAAGCGGCCAAGGTCAGAGAAACACTCACAAAAATAGAAGTGTGGATCCCGCAAGGCATGGCTTCTCCAGTGCAACAGAAGTTTTTTAAGCCATCGGGAGATTATTTCACTACCCGTTACAGCAATATCAAGTTGAATCCGCCGATTAAAGGAAAATTAGAGTTTCCGTTGCCTCCCGGCACTAAGAGACAAGGCTCGTAGTGCCGATAAAAGTCTAAGTCGAATTGTTTTGTTGACGTACGCATGAACGAAAAGAACCCAAAAGGAAGCAGACTCGCTTTCATAGATTGGACGCGCGGCTTGGCGGCGGTCATTATGATTCAAGGCCACACGTTTGATTCGTTCACAGCCACGGGTCTGCGGCGTGATGGGCCCTTCATGCTTTCACAATTCCTGGGCGGCATGCCGCCGGCGATTTTCCTCTTTCTCACGGGCATCACCTTTTCGTTTCTCATGGATAGCCAGGAGCGGCAGGAGTCTTCTGGTTGGCGGCGCTTAATCGCGGCGCTGAAACGCTCGCGTTATTTGTTCATGCTGGCGTTTTTGTTCCGATTGCAGTTGTACGTCACGGGTTTCCCCACCAGTCCTGCAAGCGAACTGCTGCGGGTGGATATTTTGAACTGCATGGGTCTAGCCATGTTGCTGTTCGCTCCCATGGCCGTGTTTACGACGCGAGAACGCATCCGGCTATGCACGATTATCGGTTTGGTGATCTGCTTCCTCGCGCCAGTGATTAGCATGATTGATCCAGTGGGCATCCCCTCCCTAGCCAAAGCGTATTTCTTTCCGAATTTCAATTCATTTGGCTTCTTTCCCTGGGCGGCGTTCCTCGCATTTGGCATGGCCGCCGGCAGCGTGATTCGTATAACGAAACACGAAGATATGCCACGGCTCATGATGTGGATGTTGGGCATCGGCTTAGGCTTGGTGATGGTTGCGCGCTATGCGTCGGATCTACCCTTCTCCATCTTCCCGAAGACGGATTTCTGGCTGAACAGTCCTGCGCTTGGATTGATCAAGCTAGGTGTGGTTTTATCTGCGCTCGCCGTTGCTTATCTATGGGTGAACGCGGGCCTGGAAACGCAGAAGTGGAGTGTCTTCCGGCAACTGGGAACAACCTCTCTCCTCGTTTACTGGGTACACATTGAACTCGTCTATGGGCGCTGGCTGGGCGTATTCAAGGAAAGCCTCAGCGTGGGTCAAGTCCTGTTGATCACTACTTTCATACTGGCCTTGATGGTGGGCCTGTCGGTGCTCCAAACCCGCTATCGAGAGCTGGGATGGGTGTTCAAACCCGCTCCGCTGCCTGAGCCAAGCCGCAGTTCCGGCGATTGAGCTTAAACTACGCGGGCCTGTTCCGCTAGACTCATAGTCAGCGATTCTTTAATAACATGCGCCTATTGGTAGTGGAAGACGAAAAACGGATTGCCGACTTTTTGTCGCGCGGACTGCAAAGCGCGGGCTATGCGGTGGATACAGTCAACACGGGCGGCGACGCGGTGGAGATGGTCCATTCCACCGAATACGATCTCGTGGTGCTGGATTTGGGCTTGCCTGATATGGATGGCCTGCAAGTGCTGGAGAAAATACGCAACCGCAAAGTGATTCCGCCTGTGCTCATCTTGAGCGCGCGCGATTCAGTGGATGATCGCGTAAGGGGCCTGGAACAAGGCGCAGACGATTATCTAGTCAAACCGTTCGCCTTTGTGGAATTGCTGGCGCGTGCGCGAGTGCTGCTGCGCCGCGGTCAACCGACACCTGAGAAACTCCTGGTGGGCGATTTGACCCTCGATTGCATCCGCCGCAAAGTCACTCGCTTGAACGAAAACATCGAACTAGCGCCGAAGGAGTTCAGCATTCTGGAATACATGATGCGCAATCGCGGCCGTCCCCTCAGTCGCACCATGATTGTGGAACACGTCTGGGATATGGATTACGATGGGCTCACCAATATTGTCGACGTCTACATCCGCCATCTGCGCAGTAAGATCGACGACAAGTTTCCAGTGAAGATGATCCACACCGTGCGCGGTATTGGCTATATGCTCGACGCGCCTGAAACAGCGGCTCCACAAGCCAGCGCCGCGCCTGCCGAAATGGCCTAACCTTAATCATGTTCTGGGACCGTCTCCCCCAACCGAAGCTCTTCCGTACCCTGCGCTTCCGGCTAGCGGGTACGTTTCTGTTCATCTTCGCGGTAGTTCTGGCGTTGGTTGCCGTTGCCGGAACAACAAACCTCAACCACGTTCTGGAAAACCAGAGTAATCAGACGCTGCTTGACGAGTTAGGCGCGCTCAAGGGCTACATCCATTTCGAAGGACACAAGCCCTATTGGTTTTTGGATCCGAGTGATCCGGAAGAAGCGGGCATCCGTGCGCGCTTGAGTGACGTGTTTGTCATTGCAGACGAGCAAGGCAATCTCGATTCGTTTTCGTCTTTTGATCACTCACTCGCGCAATTAGGAGACCGCGCCACTATCCTCGCCGAACTCGCGCAGATTCGGAAAACGCAAGAGCCCGTGATCAAGACTGTCGTCAGCACCGACAAGATTCCTTATCAAATCATCAGCAGCACGCTACGTGATGACACTGGCGCGCATTGGTACGTTGCCGAGGGTCGTACGCTGGTTGACGATAATACTGTGCGCCGCACGTTTCGGCGAAATCTGCTCATTTATTTGCCGCTGGCCTTGATTCTATGCGCGGTGGTGAGTTGGTATTCCGCGGGACGCGCTTTGCGCGCTTTGCAATCGGTAGACAGTGCTGCGAAAAAGGTAACAGGATCGAATCTCGGTTTGCAAATCCCGCGCCGTGGAGCCGATGACGAACTGGATCGGCTCATCGATTCATTCAACGAAATGAGCCGCCGCCTGAAGGCTTCGTTCGAACAGGTTCGTCAATTTTCCACCGACGTGTCTCACGAACTCCGGACGCCTCTCACCGCCATTCAAGGCCAGTTGGAAGTGGCACTCTTCACCGCAACCACCAAAGAACAATTGCAGGAAGCCATTGAGAACGCTTTGCAAGACGTGGAACGCCTCGCCAATCTTGTGCGCGCCTTGCTTCTGCTTTCGCAATCGGAATCCGGCCAGATTCCCATGCACAAGAACTCACTCGACTTGGGCCGGCTGGTGGAAGACATTGTGGATCAGTTCCAAATTCCGGCTGAGGCCGGCGAACTGCAACTCTCCCACACCACTACACAGCCGGTTCCTTGCGAAGTCGACCGCACGCAGATTGAACGGGTGGTGACGAATCTACTTTCCAATGCCATCAAGTACACGCCCGCCGGCGGCTGGATCAGAGCGTATGCAGAGCCGTTAGGCCAACAGGTGCGTTTGGTGGTGGAAGACTCGGGAGTAGGTATTCCGGCCAGCCACATTCCGCATATTTTTGATCGCTTCTATCGCGTGCCTGATCCGAACCCGGAAAAAGGTTTGGGCCTCGGATTGAGTTTTGTAGCGGCCATTGTCAAAGCACATGGCGGCGAGATCCACGTACATAGTGACCCGGGTAAGGGGTCCCGCTTCGAAGTCGTATTGCCCGCAGCCACCGCATCAGTCGCGGCACCCATACGTACTGTTACGTCGCCCGCAGCCTAATCTTTTTCTCTGCGGTAAGGCTTTGCAGAAACCTTCAATCTAACCTTCCCTAAACCATCTATCCTCGTAATTCTTTCTAGTATTTTGATATTGAAAGCGCTTGTATTTTGAGGTAGTCTGTTTGAAAGTCCTAGTACGACTGGACTATTCAGGAGTGTTGTATGCAGAAACCTTGTCTCGTTTTTGTTTTAGCGGCCCTGTCTAGCGTTGCAGCGTTCGCCCAGACAGCCACCGTTTTAGGCACGGTTACCGACCCCAGCGGCGCCGTTGTTCCCACTGCCACTATCACGATCACCAACACCGCCACCAGCGCCAAGCGCGTGATCCAAACCAATTCCACCGGAAATTATGTTGCTCCCGAACTGCCCATCGGGCCGTATGCAGTGACGGCCGAATCGCCGGGATTTAAACGATACGAGAGAACAAATCTAAAACTGGATTCCAATGACGTTGTCCGTGTAGACGCGGTTTTGCAAGTAGGCCAGATTTCTGAGAGCGTTACAGTCGCCGCCGAAGCAGTGAAGGTGGAGTCCGACTCCAGCGAGGTGAGCGATCTGATCTCCGGTAAGCAGGTGGAGGAGTTGGCAATCAACGGCCGGCACATGGCGGGACTGGCCATTCTCACACCAGGCGCCTCTTCAGACCTGCCCGATTTCAACCTGCCTGTCTCCGTCAACGGCAGCACTAACATCAGCTTCAACGGCCAACGCGAAGAACACAACGTCTGGATGATTGATGGCGGTGAAAACTACGACCGCGGCTGCGGCGGTTGCGTCACCATGATGCCCGCTGTCTCGGCCATTGCCGAGTTCAACACCATCACTAGCAACGGTGCCAGCGATATCGGCATCGGCTCCGGCGGCAATATTAACATGGCCATCAAATCAGGCACCCGGGATTTTCACGGCGAGATCTACGAATATTTCCGCAACGATGCCATGGACGCCAACAATTACTTCTCAAACCTCGCCGGCCAACCCGTCTCCGAGTTGCGTTACAACATCTACGGTTGGAACATCGGCGGCCCTGTGTTCATTCCGAAACTCTACAACACCGAGCGTAAGAAGACGTTCTTCTTTTGGAATCAGGAATGGCGCAAATTCGTCATCGGTACGCCGATTCCTCTATCCAACGCCGTCCCGCAAGCGCAGCGCAACGGTGATTTCAGCGCGCTCAGTACCCCCATCAAAGTTCCGGTCACGACCAACGCCGCGCAGAACGCAGCCTTTGCCAGTCTTGGTTTGACCCCTGGCTCGGCTTTCCCAGGCAACAAAATCCCGTCATCTTTGATCGACCCGAACGCCGCGCTCTTTTTTGCATCCGGCGCCATGCCCCTCCCGAACGCACCGAACAACCAATACACGACCGCCAAGGGCGTGCCCACCGACGTGCCCGAAACCCTCTTGCGCTTCGATCATTACTTCAGCGACAAACTCTCGCTCATGGGCCACTATATCCACGACAACACCGACCAACAAGTGGCCACGTCTCTTTGGAGCGGTGACACCTATCCAACCATCGGAACCAATTTCAAGAATCCGTCTTGGGGCGGCGTCGTCCATCTCACTTATTCCATCAGTCCCACCCTGTTGAATGAAGTCGCCTTCAACCTCAACGGCAATTGGATCGATCTCACGCCGATTGGCATTTACCAAAAGCCCGCCGGCTGGACTGCCACTTCACTGTTCGACCACAATGCTCTCAACCGCTTGCCCACCATCGGCTTGGGCGGCAGCTACGGTGTCAACTACGACCCCGCCTCTTGGCCTTGGGGCAATGCCGCTTGGGACAAGCAAGTTCGCGATGACGTCTCTTGGACTAAAGGCGCGCACAGCATGAAATTCGGCGGCCAATTCATGCGTTATTCGAAAAATCAGGACATCTTTGGCGATACCCAGGGCAACTACAACTTCGATGGCAGTTTCACCGGAAATGCCGTCGCCGATATGCTCCTTGGTTACGCCAAGAACTACAGCCAGCTCGATCTGGAGGACAGCACCCATACGCGCACTACCACCGCGTCGTTCTATTTCACTGACAACTGGCGACTCAACAAACGTTTGACTCTCAATCTGGGAGCCCGCTGGGAGATCATCCCTCACGCGTATGACGTGCAGAATCGCTTGTCGAATTTCTATCCGAATCTCTATAATCCGTCAAACGCGGGCATCCTCAATTCGGCCACCGGCGCCTTTGCCGCTAACAGTCCGGGCTTCACCACCGTTCCCAACGTACCTCTCGGCAACATCCCGTTTTACTTGAACGGCGTTGTCATAGCTGGTCAAGACGGTACGCCCCGAGGTATGGTCAAGAACGACTACGGCACTGTCGGCCCGCGCGTCGGCTTCGCCTATGACTTGACCGGAAAAGGCAAAACCATTGTTCGCGGCGGCTTTGGCATGTTTTTCGAACGTGTTCAAGGCAACGACGTCTACAACATGGGCCCCAACCCGCCCTTTGGCTATAACGCCAGTCTTAGTAGTGTCTCGTTTTCTAATCCAAACGTCAGTATCCTTACAGGTCAAGCCGCCGCAGTGCCCAACTATCCGGCTACCATTACTGCGCTGGCTTATAGCAACTACCAACCGCCCACCTCAGCGCAATGGAACTTCGGCATTCAACACCAGGTATCCGACCGCTCTGTGTTGAGCGTGGCCTATGTCGGCAACGCCGATTACCATCAGCGCGACGAACGCGAGATCAACGCCTTGGCCCTCAACGATCCTAACAGGGCCGGGGTGATTAGCGGGTACAATGCAAATCTTGATCGCCCTTACCTTGGATACAGCAACATCGTCTTAGGTGAGAGCGCCAGCAACACCCACTACGAATCGCTGCAAGTCAATTACCGAATCGACAACTGGCAGGGTTTTACTTTCCAGACCTCTTACACATGGGCTCATAGCTTGGGCATTGCGCCGGGCGGCGGCGGAGACTTCAATACCCTCTCCGACCCTTATAACCGCTATTACGACTATGGCCCCACTGGCCTCGACCGCCGTCAGGTCTTGGTCCTGAACTACATCTACGCGCTGCCCTTCTTCAAGGACAACAAAGGATTTGCTGGCTCGGCACTGGGCGGCTGGACTCTTTCTGGTATAACTCTCTGCCAAACGGGTCTGCCTTTAAATGTAACCATGAGCTCCGACTATCTAGGACTTGGTGGCAATGCCACCGATAGGCCTAACATCGTCGGTCCGATAAGTTACCCCGGTACCGCAGCCAATTGGTTCAACACTGCCGCTTTCCAGGCTCCCATACCCACCACGTTCGGCGATGCCCAGGAAGGCGCTGTGCGTGGTCCCGGCCGCGTTAACTTCAATCTCCAGCTCTACAAAAATTTCCGGCTACCTAAGGAACGCGCTGGCCTCAAATTTGGGGCTGAGTTCTACAACACCTTCAACCACACACAATTTCATGACGTAAACACTTCTGCGGGATCGTCCGCCTTCGGCCAAGTCGTCGACACTTACGACCCGCGTGTGATTGAGCTGTCGCTTAAGTTGTCGTTCTAACTCAACCACAGAAACACTAGGACGGCAAACGGCCAGCAAAGCGCTAAATCCGCCACCGGACTCACCAATCGAACGGGAATCCGGTGGCGGAAAACAGACAGTACAAATAATGACGCGCCACTAATAGCTGCGGAAATCGCAAATCCTCCAGGCACCATGGAGGTCAAAAGAGCCGCTGCTGATATGATTGCGACCGCCAGCCCCACCCGGGCCAAATGTTTCGCCATCCAACGAGCAGCAAGATTCGGTGTATCTATCTCCGAACCACCGGCGGCCTCCCACTCCCAGGTCTCAATCAGTGAACAGTTCGCGCAACAAAGCATGGCAAACAGCGCCGCCGGCGCCAGCAGCGGCAGCACGTTCTTTCCATTGCCCACCCAAACGGCACCGAATGTTCCCAACGTGAAGATGGCCGCCACGACAATTTCCCTCGGCCAATCGCTGCGCCAATTTCGCGGCGTTAAGTGAATCACCCCGAAATAACAAGCGACACCCAATGAAAGTTGCCAACCGCCACGCACCGTAGCCGCCCACAAGAAGCGGCTAACCGATAGCAACAGAATCACACCCACCACGAAAGCCATTGCAAGGAAAGCCATCCGATGCTGCCGGCAGAATTCTTTGCGCGGCGGTTCCCACCGTTTGCCCGCCGGCTTGGCCGTATCAATTAAGTGATCGGCCACATAGATCAGCCACACCGCCAATCCCAGCGCCCAAGGTTCAAACCAATTCAGCTTCACATGCACGCTGCGCGCTAAAAGCAGTTGCCAGAGCACTGCCACTACGGGTGCCTGCAGAGTGAATAGACTCGGCCACAGACGCACGTCCGCGGCTTTGCGCACTTCAACAATCTCGAACGGGCGTGGAATGGTGCGCGTGGTCAAAGCAGAGGCTGTCCCTCTATTGTAGATGTGGAATGGCATGCAATGGATGTTTAAGTACATACAATGCATGGCTAGCCACAGCGTCCTCGCACTCATACCAGCGCTAGCGGATGAAAACAAGGGTATTCGGCTTGGGTGCGCTAGTTGCAATACCTAAGGCATGAAAAAGGCAGTGTTGCTCTTTGGCAGCATTCTGGCAGTTGGCTCGATATTCGCGCTTCCGCCCATCAGCCAGAATCCTCGTTATCATGACTTCGCCAATCACGCCGAGCACTTCGGCATCGTCAACTTTTGGAACGTGATCTCGAACGCCGCGTTCTTGCTTGTGGCGCTGGCCGCCTGGCACGCCCTGCGGTTAGGCGATGAAGCTGAAGAAATATGGAAGAAGAACAGCGTGCGCGGACTGCTGCTCGGCATTGGGTTAACCGCCTTCGGCTCGGCCTACTATCACTGCCAACCGTCCTACGCCCGCTTGCTCTGGGACCGCTTGCCTATGACCATCGTCTTCATGTGCGTGTTCACGCTGACAATTGGTGAGCGAATCGACGCACGCCTCGCCAGTCGCCTGTTGTGGCCGCTGCTGGTATTGGGAATCGCGTCCGTCTTCTATTGGCGCTGGACGGGAGATTTGCGGCTGTACGCACTGGTGCAATTCTATCCTCTGCTGGCAGTGCCGCTCATGCTCTTGTTCTGTCCGGCTGGAGCAACCAGCGTAGCGGCGCAATGGGGAATGATCGGCTGCTATGGACTGGCGAAACTCGCTGAGATGTTTGACAGCAAGTGGCAAAACGCGGTGCCCGCCGGCGCGCACGCCTGGAAGCATTTGTTCGTGGCCACTGGACTGCTTCTCTACACGCAAGCCCTCATCCGAACCAGCCGCTCCGATAAGCAAACCACCAGCTAAACGCAAAAATCGGAATCGTGATACCAATTGCCCACCAGAGTGGTAGGGCGAAATCAGCCAACAAACCGAGGATCGAAAACGTGAGCCAGAAGATTTTTCGTTCCATGCGCCCAGTCTACTGTAGCCTGAGCGCTATAGTCCCTCTCGCTTTTCTACGTTAGGCAGCCAGGCAAGTGGTGCATTCACCGGCCGCCGCTACGCTGCCTTCGCTAGGCTGCCATTTCGACCGGTCAAAGGCCACAAACAAAGGTCCAGCAGTAGCTTTTGGTTTGGCGTTCTTAAAGGCCTGATCTAGACCCTTGGGCAGGGAGCTACATTGACGGATTGCAATAAGGTTGCGAACAGTCTTCCGTTTGACGCCAAGTTGATGGGCGATTTGCGACAAGTGCATCCCAGTGGCGTAAAGTTTCACGACACGGTGCCGTTGCTCAGCAAAGCCTATCAATTTGTTGTGGCGCTCGTGATGGACGATCTCGCGGCGGCGTCCGCGATGTTGGCGATAGATATACATGTTGGTGTACACGACATTTTTCCTTCTTTCTATGTGTTTTGCCTGGCGGCCGGCGGGCGTCTCACGGACGGTGCAGTACTCCCCGGCGCTTTCAGAGTAGGAAAGACGTCAAGTGCCTAATAAGTCAAAAATGGGGCAAGTGGTTGAAGGGAAACGAAAATAAATATTTTCCAGTTTTGTTATCGGAACATCAGGGGAAGCCGTTGGGCTGAATACCCAACGGCCATTATTTTTTATTGATCGATCCGCAAGTTGTTCGTCACCGAGAAAACACCGGACACGCCGTTGGCCATCAGACCCGCCACGTTCTTATCCGATTCGGTGGCCACCACGCCTTCCAAAGTCACGTTGCCATTCTTCACGATGATGTGAATGGGTGGTACCGCCTGTAAACCATAGCGGTTCAACGTTGGCTGAGAATAGATAGCGCGATACTCCGCCAAGCGAATCCGATCGTCATTCGGAGAGACCGGCAGAACTTCAATCTCGTTGTTGACGGTCTGCACACCCTCGACGCTCTTCGTCACGTTGCCGGCATCGGCCTTGAGCGTGGGCCGAGCCACTTGGCCGAGCAGCGTGACCGCACTGCCATCCACACGAAAAGCGAGATTGTCAAAGATCCCGTAGTACGGTAGCATCACGAGTTCGTGCCGCACCTGGTGCGCCAGTCGCGTTTGCGGATCTGTCTGTTGAGCGGAAGCTGGTGTGGACACCGCGGCCACGGCGGCGGCGATCCACAATCCTAATCTAAAAGCGGTTTTATACCTGTTCGTTTCCTTTCTACTTGCGGCTCGAATATTGGTTGAGCGCTGCCACCAATCTCTTGGCAGCGATGGGGACGGGCAGTTCCTGGTTGATAATCTCGCGATTTTCGAGAGTACGCCCGTATAGCTCCCGGTTGTCGCTCACATCCTGGCGCAACGTGGCGCCCTGCAGCGAGACGCCAGCGAACACACCGCGCGAGACCGACCAAGATAAAATCTGCGCGGTCATCAACGCATCCATCTGAGCGTTGGCCGAGCGGCCCAAAGGTCCAGCCGCTACTTCGGCCGCGCCTCCGAGCGTGAATTGACTGGTCAGAAGACGATCCACGCCCCTTTGATTCATGACCAGCATGACGATGTCGGTCTCGGAGCCGCCAACCTGGAAGCCGAAGCTCCCACCTTCCATGCGGATGGTGCCTGGAGCGGTCCAGCCGACTCCCGTTTTGTTGCGGCAGGAGATGTACCCTTTCCCGTACCGTGCTCCGAAAATAAAGGCGCCGTGCTTTACGCCTGGCACGATGACCGCGCATTGTGCTCGGTCGAGAAGCCCTTGTGGAATCGATTGGTCGGGGCTGATCGCCATCGCTTGGTGCAAGACTAACTCCGCTTGGCGAAGTCTCTTGCTGTGTTCTGAGGAATCGTAGCCATAACTGGCCTTGACGGCAACGAAGCTCAGCATCATAAGAAGAATGGTGTTTTTCATTTGTGTGGGTCCTATTTGTTTCTAAAATCGAAGGCAACTGGGACATGCTGCGATAATTCGCACTGCATGTCCCTGCAAACTACAGCCGTCAGTGTTTGGGTAATCGTAAACCAGCTTCTTCCGCTTGCTTGTGAGCGGCCGCATAGCTACTGGCGGCGTCGGAGGTTTTGATCAGAGTCTCGGAATGTTCCGCAATCCGGCTCACCAGTTCTTTGTACTCGGGGTTCAGCATTGTCGGAAGATTTCCGCTTCCGTTCTGGTTGAGAATGGCCGAATTGGTGTCGGCGGCGAGTCTCGTGGCGGACGCGAGCATTTTATCGATGACGTCCTGATGCCACGACTTCAGTTCGGGCTGGATCTCCGTCAGGCGTTTCAGCGCAGGCCGCAAACCGTTGTTGACAAGTTCTTTGATCTGCATCAAATGATGCTGCCGGGTAAATTTAGAACTGGAATGGCCGAGAGTATTCAGGCGATCGGCATTGAAGTGGATGTCGCGCGCAACGTCTTCCATTTGGCCGATCAGTTCAATCCCTTCTTTCTGCATTTCAACCTGCTGAGCCTTCGTAGGCTCGGCGGTGATAAAGCTCGCGGTCAGCAAGCCGGCAATGGCCAGCATCGAAATACTTCGTGAAATTGATTTGGACAACATAGTATGGTTTCTCCTTTAAGGCTGTTTCTGTGTCTCGTAACGAGCACAATCACAGTTTGCGGTTTTTGCGCATTTAATCCCATCCCGGATTCACGGGAGACTCGCTCCTGAAATCCACCAGATTCGCCTCTGCTGCCGATTCGCGCCGAATCTACGGCATTTTCGGGATGACGGCTTTGCCGCTCAGGGCGCGACCATGGAAATGCTTATCATGAGTTTTGCCCTTATGCGCAAGCGCGCCAGTCTCGTCTTGGCATTGATGGTTCTCATCCAGATCGCGCTTCTCGGCGTCGCCTTGGTTTTCTTGATCTTCAAGCTGCAACAGATCCACGCGGCCGTCACTGAGTTCGGACATGAAGAGGACTCTTTTTTGCGCGAACTCGCAGATGCCGAGAGTGATTTATACCGCACCTCTCTCCTGCTGCGCGACGACCTTGCGCTGGAAGGTGCTGAGCAACTGCGTGCGCGCCAGGAACTCATTGATCTGTTCACCCAAATCTCCACGCATCCGGTGCACCGCCCAACATGGATTTCCGCGGAGATGCGTCAGGAACTCGATACGCTGGATTTTCTCAGGCGCGATTATGTTGAGCGCGCACGCATTGTCACGGCCTGGCCTGAGCAACGGCGGAAACTGCTGGGGATTAGCTATTTGTCTTCTCAGTTAGCGCCCGCGCGTGAAAGCTTTGTGGCCTCGGAACGAAAGATTGGCAGCTTGGTGCGCGCACAGAGCGACGATCATGATCGTGAAATGGCCGAAGCCATTGAGCGGATCGAATGGCTGGTTGTTCGTACGGTCGCAGGCGCGGTGGCACTGACTGTGGCGTTCGCGTTATTTACGATCTGGCGCTTTCGCCGTTACGAGAATGAGAGAGAATCGCACCTCCTGCGTTTAGAGAAAGCAGAGGGCGATCTGCGAACGCTTTCGCATCGGTTGGTCTTGTCGCAAGAGATCGAGCGGAAAAACCTGTCGCGCGATTTGCACGATGAAGTGGGCCAGTTACTGACCGCATTGCGCGTACAACTTGGGCAGATTGAACCTGCCGAGCCGTCACTGAAGGCGAATTGGACCTTAGCCTCTCACTTGGCCGACAAATCACTGCGTAGCGTGCGCGCCATGGCACGTGGGCTTCGTCCGGCAATGCTGGATGATCTGGGACTGGCGCCGGCGCTGCAGTGGCTAGGCCGCGAGGTCTCAAAGACGACGCCTTTGAATGTTGAGGTGCAAGTGGAAGGCGCTGCCGCCGGTTTGAGTGAACAAGCCCGCACAAGCCTATTCCGAGTGGCACAAGAGGCGCTAACGAATTGCGTTAAACATGCGAGTTCGGCAAACGCCCGCGTCTCACTGCGCGAAAGCGCCGCTGAAGTAGTGCTCACCGTGCAAGATGACGGAAAAGGTTTTACGGCTGGAGTTACCTCAGGCATCGGGTTGTTAGGAATGCGTGAACGAATGGAAGAATTGGGTGGCGCGTTAGCCGTGATTGCTTCTCCGGGAAACGGCACGACGATCCGTGCAAATCTTCCGAAAACAGCAATGGAGAGAAAATGACTCGGATTTTGATTGCAGATGACCACGGCATTGTTCGCCATGGGACGCGTTCGCTGCTTGAGAAGGAAGCGGACTTTGAGGTGGTGGGCGAGGCAGAAGATGGACGGGCTGCCGTGGAGATGACGGCCGCGTTGAACCCCTCCATCGTGGTGATGGACATCGCCATGCCGCACCTCAACGGCTTGGATGCAGCCGCGCAGATCGTACGCCGGCACCAGGATATCGGCGTCATCATCTTGAGCATGCATGAAGAAGAAGACTATTTGGTACGCGCTCTCTCAGCTGGAGTGCGCGGCTATTTGCTGAAAGAAACAGCCCAGGTCGATCTGGTGCGGGCGGTTCGTTCTGTGGCGCAAAAGAAAGCGTTCTTCAGTCCGGCGATTGCCCAGATGCTGGTAGAAGACTTTACGCGCCAGATGCAAAAGAAAGGCGTAGCCGATTCGTATGAGCTGCTCACGGAACGCGAGCGCGAAATTCTACAGCTATTGGCAGAGGGTAAGTCCAACAAAGAAGCGGCCACGGTGCTGGACGTAAGTCCGTATACGGTGGAGACCCACCGCAACAACTTGATGCAAAAGTTGAATCTGCACAATACGGCGGAAATTGTCCTGTACGCGGTGCGCAAGAAGATCATTAGTTGAGAGAAATCACAAACCCGTTCGCAGCTACGCTGTATATACATAATGGCAGTCCGGTTCGAATGGGACGACGGCAACGATTGCCGAAACATGGCGGAACACGGTGTAGGCTTCGACGAAGCGTGACAAGTGTTTAGCGACCCGCACGTAATCGTTCGTGAAGACCGCTTGGTCGAAGGCGAACAGCGAATGCACGCTTATCGGATACGTGGAACGTGTACTGCTGGTAGTCCACACATTTAGGGAGGAAGGAGTTGGCGAGATCATCCGAATTATTTAAGCTCGCAAAGCAACCCGCGCGGAAAGAAAACTCTATGAAGAAATCGAATGATAAGCAAAGCAGAACAACAACAACCAGGACCCTTGAGCAGTTGGACAATCGCAAAATCACTAAGTCCGAACGTGAGCGTCTCAAGCAGCTCGCCGCCATGCCCGACAATCAGATCGACACCAGTGACATTCCTGAAATCAGGAACCGGTCGGGTTGGGTGAGAGTCCATCAACACCCGGAGCACCCGCTTCATAAAGTGTTGTCACGGCTGCTGTCGATCCGTCTACCCGAACCCGATATTGCTCTCGCGCAGCGGCTAGCAGAGTCGAAGGGGCTACCGTATCAGACCTAAATTAAGTCGCTCCTTCACGAGGCGTTGGAGCGAGAGCGCGTGCTCGCCGAGCGGAAGTAACTTTGGGAAGAGGTGTATATTGCCTCCGCACTGCGCGAAAACACCCACCTCGTCTCGTGAGGTCAAGTTCGCCGATTTCCATAACGGAGCAAAGCTCCCGGTTTCTGGACATCGTGCGACCTTATTGCAAGGGAAACCCCCAGAGGAAAAGCGACTGGTCCCCCGATTGCATTTTGAAGAGCAGAGATCGAACGCAAATCCTGTTCGAAGGAGGCTCAATGAAACGCTTACTATTACTATCAACACTCGCCGGCTTTGCTCTTTTCAGCTCGGCGCAAGATGTGCAAATCAAGAAGGTGCCCGCACCGCACACGAAAGCAAGCTCAGGATCGCAGATGTTTCGCGAGTATTGCGCCGCTTGTCATGGACTCACGGGCGTCGGGGACGGTCCGGCTGGCCCTGCGCTGAAAGGCGCGCCGGCTGACCTCACATCATTGAAGGCGGCTAATCACGGGAATTTTCCCGAGGCAAGAATCGGCGCCGTCCTGCGCGGGAGCGTCGACTTTCATGCCCACGGTTCAGCCGACATGCCCACTTGGGGTCCACTCTTTCATTCCATGGACGGAGGCAATGATTCGGCCTTGATGGAATTGCGCGTCCATAACCTGACCGAATATTTGAAATCGATCCAAAAGTAAACTCCGCCCGGCCACTCCGTTTTGCGAGTTGTCCATAATAACGAGAGTGACCGAACCTTTTCATCCCTATCAAAAGCTGGCGGCCGTGCTCCTACCCCATGCCGTCCAGCACGATGATGGGGCACATGACGCAGCCCATCTTCAGCGTGTTTGGAAAAACGCTTATGCCATCCAACAAGTGGAAGGCGGCGACTCAGAGATTCTTGCCGCCGCCGTTCTGCTGCATGATTGCGTCGCTGTTGAAAAAGATGCGCCCCAACGCGCGCTGGCCTCCTGGCTGGCGGCCGAAAAAGCGTCGCGCCTCCTGGCGAAACACGGCTGGGCTCAAGACAGAATTGCGGCCGTCGCTCACGCCATCGAGTCGCACAGTTATTCCGGCGGAATCAAACCCGAAAGCGTAGAGGCGAAAATTCTGCAAGATGCCGACCGGCTTGATTCCATCGGCTTCGTCGGCGTGGCGCGCTGCTTTTATACGGCGGGCCGCATGGGCAGCGCCCTGTATGAAGCCTCCGACGCTACCGGGCAAACGCGGCCGCTCGACGACAAAAAGTTCGCTCTCGATCATTTCTACACAAAGCTTCTGAAGCTGGCCGGCAGTTTCCAAACCGCTACGGGCACGCGAATGGCGCAAGAACGCGATACGCGCTTACGTCAATTTCTAGATAATTTCCGGGCTGAGATTTAGAAAACTAATCGACCGGCACGCTGGTGCCCTTGGCTTCCGCTTGCGACATCCTCTGAATACGGTGGTCAATCATCTCGCGTAGGCCAATGAGGAACTCTTTTCGAGCTTCACGAAAATGCTTCTCCACGTTTTCCGGTGGCTTCATGGCCTTACCCAGTTCTTGAAAAGCCATACGAAAAGCTCCAAAAACTGATTCGGCGTTCGCGCGGGCGTTCTCTTCGCTCATGCAGGCTCCTTCATCTCTACCACCAGCATACGCTCGTTGAGGCGAGCTTTCACCGGGGTGAGGCTGGTCATCGTTGTCGGCAGGCCAATGTGGCGGCGAATCGTCCCCACCTCCACCACCAGTTCGTCATTCTTCTTGAACAAGCCGACTTCCCCTTTCACAGCGAACGGCATGAGGATGCGCACTTCATAGTGGTCGGCTTCACGCACAAACGAGAACGGCGGCGTGTCACGCGTAATGGCTGACGGATCTTCCGCCGCACCGTACAACTGCTCCGCCATGCCCTTGAGCCGCTCATAGCCGAGCACTTCTTGCGCAAATAGCGGCACTTGTTTCGTAGGAACCGGGTCAAAGTAACGAATAATTTCCGCCAGCGTCGCACGTTGCGATGCATGCCATGCGGCGAAGAAACTGTCTTGCACCGAGTCGGGCAGCAGCCGGTTCACAATGATGTGGTCCACCGTCAGCCCATGCAGCGTGAAATACACGAACGCCCGCTGCGTCTCACGCAACACCATTTTCTCGGCATTCGTAACTAAGCGGACGCTGGTAGTCTGCGGGTCTTCCAGCACAGTGTCAATGCCTTCCACCTTCTGAAACAGTTCCTGCACGTTGCGAAAGTAACTATCGGGCGGCAGTTCGGCGGGCGAAAGACGATTCAGCACCGGGCGCGCCGCTTTAAGCAGGCTGCGTTGAAAACCGAACACATGCTTCATGTACCAATCGAGCGTAGAGGGCAGACTGATGAAGCGCAGTGATTCCGCGGTCGGTGCGCAATCGAGAATAATCACATCAAAATCGTTGGCCTTCCGGTATTGGTTGACGTACATCATGGCGCTCATTTCTTCCATGCCCGGGAAGATTGCCATTTCTTCTGCCTCAACGCCGGATAGGCCCGTGGTGCGCAAGACCGACGTAATGTAGGTGGAAATGTCTTTCCAATGCCGCTTCAGTTCGCGATTGATGTTCACCTCTTGTAGAAAGAGGCGCTCGGCGATCCTGGTTGGATCATACGTCGCGCCGTGAAAGAGGGTGTTTTCGAGATCAAACGAATCCGCCAGACTGTGGGCCGGATCTACGCTCATCACCAGCGTTCGCTTGCCTTGCGCCGCGAGGTGGACCGCCGTCGCTGCGGCGACGCTCGTCTTGCCGACGCCGCCTTTGCCGCTAAAAAGTAGAATTCGCACATAGGTTTAGACGCATTGGGCCAGCATTGGCGCTCATTATTAACTCGCCTTTGATACAACAGACGAGATGAGTCAATCCGCTTTCTTCGCCTGCTGTGCTTTGTTGCTCAGCCCGTTTGTCACAAACGCTTTTCAGAATGATGCCACCCGCTGGAGTGCCAAAGCGGCCAATGCCTGGTATGCCAAAGAGCCTTGGCTGGTGGGCAGCAACTACCTGCCCGCAGACGCCATCAACGAACTCGAAATGTGGCAAGCCGACACCTTTGACGCGAAACGCATCGACCTCGAATTGGGCTGGGCTCAAAGCCTTGGCATGACCACCATGCGCGTGTTTCTGCACGATCTGATGTGGCAAGACCCGGCTGGCGCGAAGCAGCGCATCGACACGTTCCTTGGGATTGCAGCCAAGCATCACATCAAGCCGCTATTCGTCTTATTCGATTCGTGTTGGGACCCGAACCCGAAGCTGGGTCCGCAACGTGCGCCGCGCCCGGGCGTGCATAACTCAGGATGGATGCAGAGCCCCGGCGGTGCGGCCCTGTTAGATCAGTCACAATATCCGCGACTCAAAGCTTACGTCGAAGGTGTGGTGGGTGCGTTTGCGAAAGACAACCGTATTCTCGGCTGGGACGTTTGGAATGAACCGGACAATACCAATCAGTCTTCATACGGCGAGCCGAAAAACAAAGTGGAATTGGTGCAGGCCCTGCTGCCGCAGGTGTTTGCCTGGGCACGCAGCCAGCATCCGAAGCAGCCTTTGACAAGCGGCGTTTGGCACGATATCCCCGCCGAGCCGGATCACATTCCGCCGATGGCAAAAATTCAGCTTGCGTTATCAGACGTGATTTCCTTTCACAGCTACGATCCGGCCGACAAATTCGGCGCCGAAGTGAAATGGCTGCAGCAATATGGACGGCCGATTCTCTGCACCGAATATATGGCGCGCCCGCGTGGCAGTACCTTCGATGCAATTCTGCCCATTGCGAAAGCCGACAAGGTGGCCGCGATCAACTGGGGATTTGTAGCCGGCAAATCGCAGACCTACTTCCCCTGGGACTCGTGGCAACACCCATATGTGGAACATCCGCCAGCCGTCTGGTTCCACGACATCTTCCACGAAAATGGCGAGCCTTATAGGCCCGAAGAAACCGCGTTCATCCGCAAAATAACCGGCGCCAAATAGCGGAGGCTTCCGCTTAATTCGCGCAGTCGAATTGCACAGTACCCACCAGATGCTCGAACACTGGTGCGAAACGCTCAATCTGATCCAACCGGCAATCCAGCTCGAAACGGTACACCGTGTCATGCCGATTTACAAACAGCACTTCTTCCATCCACGTGGCGCGCTCTTGCGGGTCGTAATAACGGTGTTTGGTGAACAACCCGGCACTCCCCTGCACGCTCATCTCGCGCTTTTCCAGAATCTCCATCCGCTCGGCCCGCTCAAACTTCTGCAGCCCGCTCAAATGATCCTGCAGGCTCTCCGCCAGATTCACCGGCAAGATGCGCGCGTCTTTCGGCCCACTCGCCATCGCTTCGAAATCAATCGCACCCATCGGCCGCGAAAACTTCTTCATCCCGGTTTCCACATAGAGCCCGGCGCCTTCAAACGCCTCCCCCTTCACCCAACGCGCAGGAATGCTCACGCAGTAACCGAACTCATCGTTCCGATAGCGCTTCCATGAGCGGTCGAGCTTTTGATCGAAGTTCCCGTGGCCCCAAGCCGCCAGAATCGAGGAAAAGGCCAGGCCACATAACAGCGCCTTCCGCCAGCCATACATTATTCCCATTAAGTCAAAGCATATGCAATCGGACCCCCCTTTGGCTAGTACTATTACGCCATTTTCCGTAAGGGTTGTAGGTTTTTTCTCCCAACCGCCCCAGCTGGGCCTAGTTGTAGGGATATTTCCTAAGCTTCTCCGCAGAGACGTCGTACCTCGTGCCGTGACTTCTTCGTTACATGGATGACCGAAGAAAACAAATAATCGCCGCCCTCGCCCAAATGGACAAGCAGTTTGGCAAGGGCGCCGTGCTGATGCTGGGATCGCACGCCGCGCTGCCCGTGGACGTGATCTCCACCGGCTCAATCTCGATCGATAATGCGTTAGGCACAGGCGGACTCCCCCGCGGCCGCGTAATTGAAATCTTCGGTCCCGAATCTTCCGGCAAAACAACGCTCGCCCTGCATGTCATCGCCGAGGCCCAGAAGGCTGGCGGTAACGCCGCGTTCATTGATGCCGAGCACGCCCTCGATCCCACCTATGCCAGAAACTTGGGAGTTGATACAGAGAACCTAGTCGTGTCGCAACCCGACTACGGGGAACAGGCCCTGGAAATTGCCCAGGCGCTCGTCAACTCCCAAGCCGTCGATATCATTGTGGTCGATTCCGTCGCCGCCCTTACACCGAAAGCCGAAATAGAAGGCGAAATGGGCGATAGCCACATGGGCCTGCAAGCGCGCATGATGTCGCAAGCCTTGCGCAAACTCACGGCTTCGGTATCGCGCGCCCACACGTGCCTCATTTTCATCAACCAGTTGCGCGAAAAAATCGGCGTCATGTTCGGCAATCCCGAAACCACCACCGGCGGCCGAGCGCTCAAATTCTTTTCTTCGGTACGCATCGACGTCCGACGCGCTACTGCAATTAAAGACGGCGAAACCGTAGTTGGCAATCGCACCAAGGTCAAGATCGTGAAGAACAAGGTCGCCGCGCCGTTCCGCGAGGCGGAGTTCGNNCGCATCGGCCAAGGCCGCGAAACGGCGCGCCAGACGCTCATTGATCAGCCAGAGCTGTGCATGCGAATTGATGCCGAGTTGCGCAAAGTGCTGGGCTTCGGCGTAGAACGCAAAAATCCCGAGTTCGAACTGGTGTCAAAAAAGGTTTCGGCGGCGAGTTAAGGAAGGTTTTCGGGCGCTGGTCTGTGATTCCCGAGGCGAGCCCTTCCGAACGCAAAATGAGGAAGGCCCTGTATTGAAGCCGGAAAGTGACCCTGAATGACCGCCANNAGTCCGGAGGAGATCCACTTTCGGCACCCGCATCTTTCACTGGCGCAGATCTACGCCGCACTGAACTACTACGAGAAGCAGGCGGCTCTGGACGCGCAAATCAGGAAGGGTCTTGCGGATAGCGAATCCGCCAAGGCAGCGTTGTCCGATGTTCCCTTCCGGCGTCGGCTAACTGCCTTAAAACACTCTCATTGAGCCTGGCGTTCTACCGCGATGTGCATATCCCGAGCGCGGTCGACCAAGCAACTTCGTGACGGCGGTTCCAATCAACGT
>PMQB01000598.1 GCA_003169195.1 Bryobacterales bacterium | reverse complement strand
TTCGGCATGTTCATCCACTGGGGTCCCTACTCCGCCCTCGCCGGCGAATGGAAAGGCCAGCAAATTCCGCCGCACACCGAGGCCGAATGGATCATGCAGCGTTTCAACATCCCCGTCGCCGAATATCGCGAACGCGCCCATCAATTCAATCCCGTCAACTTCAACGCCGAAACCTGGGTCGCCCTCGCCAAAGCCACCGGCATGAAGTATCTCGTCGTCACCGCCAAACATCACGACGGCTTCGCCATGTATCACTCCAAAGTGAGTAACTACAACATCGTCGATTGGACCCCCTTCCACCGCGACCCCCTCCAGGAACTCTCCGACGCCTGCAAACGCGCCGGCATCCGTTTCTCCGTCTATTACTCACACCGCGAAGATTGGGACGACCCCAACGGCTTCGGCAACAACTGGGATAACGATCCCGCCAAAAAAGATTTCTCGCAGTATCTCGAACACAAATCCAAACCCCAACTCCGCGAGTTACTCACAAACTATGGCCCGCTCGGCCTCGTCTGGTTTGATCGCGGCATGGACACTCCCAAACACGCCTCCGAATTCGCCGACATCGTTCACTCCCTCCAACCTCAGTGCCTCATCAACGGCCGCATCGGGAGTTACAAACAGGAACTCATGGGAGATTACCAGGACATGGGAGATAACGGCATGCCCTCTGGAGGTCTCGAGGAAGATTGGGAGACTCCCCAAACTCTCAACACCACCTGGGGCTACAGCAAGTTTGATCAGGAGTGGAAAACTCCAGGCGTGGTCATTCGCCGCCTCGTCGAAATCGTCAGCAAAGGCGGCAACTATCTCCTCAACATCGGTCCCATGGCCGATGGCACAATCCCCGCACCTAGCATCGCCACTCTCAACGAAGTCGGCCGCTGGATGTCGCATAACTCCGAAAGCATCTACGGCACCACTGCCAGCACTCTCCGCGAATTCCCCTGGGGCCGCACCACTGTCAAAGGCGACACCGTGTATCTCCACGTTTTCAGTTGGCCCGCCGACCGCACCATTCGTCTCTCCGGCCTCAACAACCAACCCGTCTCCGCCCACCTTCTCCTCACACCCACTCAAAAACTCGCCGTCGCTACTGACAACGGCAACATCCTCGTCCATGTCCCGCCCACCATGCCCGACGCGAAGGACACCGTCATCGCCCTCACTCTCGACGGCCCTCCCAACGTCGACCCGCCCCTAGTCACCCAAGACAGCGACACCGGCTTCGAACTCGATTACCTCACAGCAGTAACATCCGGCAACGCCAAGAAGCGCTTCAATCGCGACGGCGGCTTCCACATCGCCAAATGGACCACCCCCGCCGACACCGCCACCTGGTACCTCTCCGTCAGCACCGCCGGCAAATACAACATCAAAATCCGCTACGCCGCCGCGAACGCCTGGAAAGACGGCCAATACATCGTAACCGTAGGCACCCACCAACCAAAAAATGCCTGTCAAACCCACCGGCGACTGGTACCAATACAAAACCTTCGACGCCGGCACCATTGCCTTCCCAAAAGCGGGACAATATAAGTTGCAACTAAAACCAGCAGACACATACACCCACTACCTCATGTACCTCCAATCCCTAACCCTGGAGCCCGTCGAATGATTCGTCTTGTTTTATCTGTGTTCATCTGTGTAAATCTGTGGCCATTATTTGCGTTTGCCCAGGGCGTCGAATTCAACCGCGACATCCGCCCCATCCTCTCCGACAAATGCTTCACCTGCCACGGCCCTGACGCTGCCAACCGCAAAACCAAAATGCGTCTCGATATCGAATCCGGCCTAACCGTCCCACCCTCCGAAATCCTCCGCCGCATCTCCTCCGAAAACAAAACCGTCCGCATGCCTCCCGCCTACCTAGGCCGGGAAAAACTAAGTGACAAAGAGATCAGTCTCATCCGCGAATGGATCGCCGAAGGCGCTAAGTGGGAACCCTTCTGGTCCTTCATCTCACCCCAACGTCCCACCATCCACGAATCAAAATGGGCCCGCAATCCCATCGACAACTTCGTCTACGCGAAACTCCAACACGAGGGCCTCACTCCCTCCCCCGAGGCCGACAAACGCACCCTCATCCGCCGCGTCTCTCTCGATCTCACAGGCATTCCTCCCACGCCCTCCGAGGTCGAAGCCTATCTCAATGACTCATCTCCCAACGCCTACGAAAAAGTAGTCGACCACCTCCTAGCATCTCCGCGCTACGGCGAACGCATGGCCTTCCGCTGGATGGAAAACGCCCGTTACGGCGACACCAACGGCTATCAAACCGACGGTCCCCGTGAAATGTGGCGCTGGCGCGATTGGGTCATCAACGCCTTCAATAGCAACATGCCGTACGATCAATTCACCATCGAACAACTCGCCGGCGATCTCTTACCCAACGCCACCCGCTCCCAAATCATCGCCACAGGCTTCAACCGCAACCACCGCACCAACGGCGAAGGCGGCATCATCCCCGAAGAGTATCGAGTCGAATACGTCGCCGACCGTGCTCAAACCACCTCCATCGTCTGGATGGGCCTCACCATGGGCTGTGCCCGCTGCCACGATCACAAGTACGACCCCATAGCCCAAAAAGACTTCTACCGCCTCTTCGCCTACTTCAACCGCATCCCCAACGAACGCGGCTTCTCCTACAACTACGGCAACGAAGAACCCACCGTCAAAGCCCCCCTGCCCGACCAAGAAAAGAAGCTATCCGAGTTAGACCAAAAAGTCTCTACACTCGCAGCGCAATTCGATAAAGCCCAACCCAAAATCCAAAAACTCCAACGCGCTTGGGAAGCTCATGGTGGGGCAGGCTTCAGCCTGCCAAGTCCGTCGCCATGCGCGGCCTCTTGTTTCCCCGACCTCTGGCAATCCCCCGCCCCTCCCATCTCCCGCCTCCAACCCATCGCCAACTTCGGCTACATGGAACCCTTCACCTTCAGTGCCTGGATCAAACCCGAGTCGGCCACCGGCGGCATCCTCTCCCAAGCCGACGACTACATGGAAGGCCAAGGCCACACCCTCTATCTCATGGACGGCAAACTCCGCCTCCACATCGTCCTCCGTTGGACCGACCTCGCCCTCCGCTTAGAGACAGTCAAATCAGTCCCATTGAATGAATGGCACCACGTCACCGCCACCTATGACGGCAAACGCAAAGCCGCCGGCACTCACCTCTACATCGACGGCATTCCCCAAGAAACCAAAATCCTCTTCGATCAAAACGACGAACCCTTCAAAGTCGACCCCAAGAAAATCCCCTTCCGCATCGGCGCTGCCGGCGGCCTCAACTTCAAAGGCTCCATCGAAGACGTCCGCATCGCAAAAGAAGCTCTGTCGCCCGAAGAATGCGCCGCCCTAGCTGCCCGCGAAACTCCCCAGCAAATCGCCGCCATTCCGGCCGCACAACGCACGCCAGCGCAATCCGCCAAACTCTCTCTCGCCTTCTTAGACCAAGGCGCTCCCCCCGAAATCAAGACCTTGCGCGCCAACCTTCTCTCCGCTCGCAAAGAACGCCAAAAGTTCTACGATTCCATCCCCACTGTCATGGTCATGGTCGATGATCCAGACGCCCGCAAAAGCTATCTCCTCAAACGCGGCGCCTACGATTCGCACGGCGAAGAAGTCACACCCGGCATCCCCGCCATCCTCCCGCAAATCGATCCCAACTTCCCCGCCAATCGCCTCGGCCTCGCCCGCTGGTTTGTCGATCGCCGCAATCCACTCACCGCCCGCGTCACCGTCAATCGCTTCTGGCAATCCTACTTCGGCTTCGGCATCGTCAAAACGGTCGATGACTTCGGCTCCCAAGGCGAATGGCCCGTTAACCCTCCGCTCCTCGATTGGCTCGCTGTGCAATTCATGGAGAGTCGTTGGGACGTCAAAGCCATGCAGCGCCTCATCGTCACCAGTGCCACCTATCGCCAGCAATCCAAGGCCACTCCCGAACTCCTCCAGAAAGATCCCGATAACCGCCTGCTCGCCCGCGGCCCGCGTCTCCGTCTCGGACCCGAAGTCATTCGCGACCAAGCCCTCTCTGTCTCCGGACTCCTTGTCGAAAAACTGGGTGGCCCCTCCGTCAAGCCCTATCAGCCGCCTGGACTCTGGCAAGAACTCTCCAGCGGCAAAGGCTATGTACAAGACACCGGCGAAGGCCTTTATCGCCGCAGCCTCTACACCTACTGGAAGCGCACCGTCGCGCCTCCCTTCATGGGCAACTTCGATTCACCCAATCGCGAAGTCTGCACCGTTTATGAGAACCGCACCAACACTCCGTTGCAAGCGCTCGATCTGATGAACGACACCATCTTCCTCGAAACCTCCCGCAAGCTGGCCGAACGCATGATCTCCGAAGGCGGCACAACCCCAACCCAGCGCATCGACCGCGCCTATGAACTTCTACTCTCGCGCGATCCCAAACCAGCCGAACAGAAGATCCTCTTGCAAGCTCTGAATAAGTTTCAAGCCGCTTATCAAAACAACCCCAAAGCCGCCGAAGAATTCCTCAGCTACGGCGATTCACCCCGCAAACCTGGCATCGAAGTCACCGAGCTAGCCGCCTACACCGGCGTCGCTAGCCTGATCTTTAATCTGGATGCCGCGATCAACAAGGAGTAAACCATGAACTCGAACATCACCCGCCGTGCTTTCTTTGGTAAAACGTCCACCGGAGTCGGTGTCGCCGCGCTCGCCAGCTTGCTCCGCGCCGAAGCGGGATCCGCCCACGGCGGCCTCGCTGGCTTCCCCAACTTCCCGCCCACCGCCAAGCGCGTGATCTATTTGTTCCAATCCGGCGGCCCCTCCCAAATGGAGTTATTCGATTACAAGCCACGCCTCGTCGAATTTCAAGGCACCGACCTCCCAGAATCCATTCGCGGCGGGCAACGACTCACCGGGATGTCGGCCACTCAATCCGCCTTCCCTGTCGTACCGTCGAAATTCAAATTCGCCCAACACGGCAACTCCGGCGCATGGGTCAGTGAGTTACTCCCGCACACCGCCAAGATCGCCGACCAACTCACCTTCATCAAGACGATGAACACCGAAGAGATCAACCACGATCCCGCCGTCACCATGGCCCAAACCGGCTTCCGCCTCGGCGGTCGTCCCAGCATGGGAGCTTGGATCTCCTATGGCATTGGCTGCGAGACACAAGACCTCCCAGCCTTCGTTGTCATGATTTCTTCCAGCGGCGGCGGCCAACCTCTCTATGACCGTCTCTGGGGCAACGGCTTTCTCCCCAGCCGCTATCAAGGCGTAAAGTTCCGCTCCGTCGGAGATCCCGTCCTCTACATCTCCGATCCCAAAGGCTTCACCTCCGATAACCGCCGCCAGTATCTCGATTCACTCGGCGAACTCAACAAACTCGAGTACGAGGAATTCGGCGATCCCGAAACCAACACGCGCATCTCCCAATATGAGATGGCCTTCCGCATGCAAAGTTCGGTCCCTGACCTAACTGATCTCTCCAAGGAACCCGCCAGCACCTTCGAACTCTACGGTGAAGACGCCCGCAAGTCCGGCACTTTTGCCTCGAACTGTCTACTCGCCCGGCGTCTCGCCGAGCGCGGCGTCCGTTTCATCCAGCTCTACCATCGCGATTGGGACCATCACGGCAACCTTCCCGTGGAACTTCCCAAGCGCTGCAAAGATGTCGATCAAGCCGGCGCGGCTCTCGTGCAAGACTTGAAACAGCGCGGCATGTTAGACGACACACTCGTCGTGTGGGGTGGTGAATTCGGCCGCACCGTCTATTGCCAAGGCCGACTCACCGCCACCGACTACGGCCGCGACCACCATGGCCGCTGCTTCACCATGTGGCTGGCTGGGGGCGGTATCAAGCCCGGTGTCACTCTCGGCGCAACCGACGACTATGGCTACAACATCACGCAAGATCCCGTGCACATGCACGACCTGCAAGCCACAATTTTGAAGTGCCTCGGCATCGATCACCAGAAGCTCACCTTCCAATTCCAAGGCCGCCACTTCCGTCTCACCGACGTCGCCGGAAAGGTCGTGACCCAAGTCCTAAGCTAAGATCTCTTTCACCGGGTGGGCTTCTTTCTCGACCCCCGTCAGTCTTTGGTCCAGTCCTTGGTACTTGTATCGGAACCGTTGCGAGTCGATGCCAAACCGGTTCAAGATCGTTGATTGAAAGTCTCGAATGTGCACCGGGTCCTTGACGATGTTGTACGAAAACTCATCCGTCTCGCCATGCACCACGCCGCCCTTGATCCCGCCGCCGGCCATCCAAACCGAGTAGCAACGGGGGTGATGATCGCGGCCATAGTCAGTCGCCGTCAGCTTCCCTTGGGAGTAAATGGTCCGGCCGAATTCCCCGCCCCAGATGACCAGCGTGTCGTCCAACATGCCGCGTTGCTTAAGGTCCTGGATCAGCGCGGCTGTGGGCCGGTCGGTCTCCTGCGCCTTGATCACCACGTTGGCCTTCACGCCCGAGTGGTGATCCCAGTCGCGATGGTAGAGCTGAATGAAGCGCACGCCGCGCTCGGCCAGGCGGCGCGCTAACAGGCAGTTCGACGCGAACGATCCGTCACCGGGTTTGGCGCCGTACATCT